>NZ_JACSOF010000318.1:0-1099 GCF_014349205.1 Photobacterium sp. BZF1 | reverse complement strand
TGCCGAGAAAGTACACCGTATCCGCCGTCCAGAGCCTGAAATGGTTGTTCTGGAAGAAGCGAAAGAAATCCTGATGCAAGCGAAGAAGCCTTTGATCATCTCAGGTGGCGGTGTGCACTACTCGCTGGCAACTGACGAACTGGCTGATTTTGCTGGTAAGCACAATATCCCTGTGGTCGAGACCATTGCCGGTCGCGCAACTATGCTGCAGGACAACCCGCTGAACGCAGGCCCAATCGGTGTTACCGGTTCAAACTCTGCAAACCTCATGGCTAACGAAGCTGACGTGGTACTGGCTATCGGTACTCGCCTGCAGGACTTCACCACCGGCTCTTGGACAGTATTCAAGAACCCAGAGATGAAGCTGGTCAGCATCAACGTGGCGAAATTCGATGCCATCAAGCACATGTCCTACCCAGTATTGGGTGATGCCAAAACATCCATGACCAAGCTGTCTGCTCTACTTGGTGACTGGCGCTCAGGTGACGAGTGGTCGGCAAAAGCCAAAGCAGAAGCGGACGAGTGGAAAGAGTTGGTTCACCGTCGTACCAACCCACAAGAAGGCGACCTGCTACCGGGCATGTCTTCTTACGCAGAAGTCATCGGCAAGCTTAACAAGTCGATGGAAAAAGGCGACACCGTGCTGACAGCAGCAGGTGGCCTACCTGCCGAGCTATCGATGAACTGGCAGAACTACCAGATCGGTAAATTCGATATCGACTTCGGTTACTCATGCATGGGTTATGAAATTGCCGGTGGCTGGGGTGCGAAAATTGCTAACCCAGACAACGATGTTGTGGTGCTAGTTGGTGACGGTTCATACCTTATCCAGAACTCAGACATTTACTCATCAGTACTAACTGGTCACAAGATGATTGTCGTGGTGTGTGACAACGGCGGTTTCGCGGTTATCAACAAGCTACAGAACAACACCGGTAACGAGTCGTTCAACAACCTGCTTGAAGACTGCCGCCGCCCAGATGGTGAGTTGGCCCGCGTCGATTTTGCCAAGCACGCAGAAGCACAAGGTGCGATTTCCGAGAAGCTGACGTCTGTCGACGAGTTTGATGCAGCATTCGCCCGTGCCAAAGAAGCTGAC
>NZ_JACSOF010000317.1:0-1113 GCF_014349205.1 Photobacterium sp. BZF1 | reverse complement strand
CATTTAAAAATGAATAAATAGCGGGCAAAGCACAAATCAATTGAACTTAAACCTATAATAAAGCTCAAGATCTTTATCCATAAGCTTGAGGGCTTTCTTAACTTTAAATACTTAGACATAATCATCTACACCTCATTATCTCTATTGGTTGTTTTATTGTTATTCATTTAATTGGAGGGTAATGAACATTATCACGCCGCCATAACCATAATATCTCTCATATTTACACTTTAAATACATGAAATAAAAAAGAGATATTATGCTGAGTTTTTACAAAGAAAATTGGTTCAACAACATCAAGGGAGACTTATTATCGGGAGTCGTGGTAGCACTGGCCTTAATCCCAGAAGCTATCGCATTTTCCATCATTGCCGGGTTAGATCCCCAAGTGGGGCTGTATGCCTCTTTTTCAATATGTGTGGTCATTGCCTTTACAGGTTCACGCTCTGGCATGATCTCGGCTTCGACTGGCGCAATGGCGCTGCTGATGACAACGCTGGTAAAAGAGCATGGCCTTGAGTATCTATTAGCTGCCTCATTTTTTACTGGGTGCCTGCAGTACATTATTGGCTTGCTCAGACTGGGCGATTTGATGCGCTTTGTGTCGCGCTCTATTGAGACTGGCTTTGTTAATGCCCTCGCTATCCTTATTTTTATGGCACAACTGCCAGAGTTAACCGGGGTGACTTGGCATGTCTACGCGCTAACCGCTGCTGGGTTGGGTATTATCTACCTGTTTCCATTTATCCCTAAACTAGGCAAGCTGTTACCTTCGCCGCTGGTGTGTATTATTGCCGTTACCGTTTTTACGGTAGTGTTCAAGCTCGATGTCCGCACGGTGGGCGACATGGGTGCATTGCCTGACTCTTTACCGGTTTTCTTGTTGCCAAATGTCCCGTTTTCAATCGCGACACTGCAAGTCATTTTCCCCTATTCGCTGGCATTGGCCGTGGTCGGTGTGCTCGAATCGATGATGACGGCAAAAATTGTCGACGATATTACTGATACGCCAAGTGACAATAACGATGAATGCAAAGGCCAGGGGATCGCGAACATGGTGTCAGCACTATTCGGCGGTATGGCGGGGTGTGCAATGATAGGACAGTCGATGAT
>NZ_JACSOF010000316.1:0-1201 GCF_014349205.1 Photobacterium sp. BZF1 | reverse complement strand
ACTCATTAACCAACATATAAAAAATCCCTACCAACAAAAGCTGGTAGGGATTATTACGCAATATTAGGATCGTTCAAGTGCCTTAAACGATCGGCATTATCCTAAAACAGGAGGGCTTTTTTACATTCCTTTACCTTTACATTCATTTCTTATTCATCCCCGTTTAACTAGCCTACGTAGTGTCATAAAGAACGAAATAACTTAGGCACTGAAACCCACTCCCTTTTTAAACTCTTTTACAGAGCCTAAATAAAATGCAAGAAAAATAAGAAAGCGGAGGAAGTATGAAATCAATGATGGATAAGTTGCTGGGCGAGGCAAGTAAATACCTAGATAAAGGGAAAACAGATTCCGGTAAGCAATCCAGTTCGTCGAACGATCTTCTCAAAGGCGCATTAGGCGGTGGCTTGGTCGGTGCGCTGTTGGGTAACAAGAAAACCCGCAAGCTAGCGAAAAAATACGGGACAAAGGCTGCAGCCGTCGGTGGTACCGCACTGGTGGGAACATTGGCCTATCAGGCATACAAAAAATGGCAGCAAGATGAGGCGACGCCGAGTACAGCGTCAGTTTCTGAGCCTGTGTTTCAGCAGCAACTCGACGATAAGGCGGGTTTGCTTATTCAGGCAATGGTATTTGCCGCTAAATCTGATGGGCACATTGATCAGCAGGAACGTGCTGCCATTACCAATTGGGCTGCCGAGCAGAACTTAGGACTTGATAGCGAGACTGCTATTTTGCAGTGGGTAGATGCACCACTGGATCCGAACGCACTGAGCCAACAGGTGGATAATATGGCATTGGCCTCTGAAGTGTACCTGGTTTCGCTTCTCGCAATAGATGTGGATCATTTCTTGGAGCGGGCATATCTCGATGAGTTGGCAAAGGCATTGGAATTACCAGCAGAGTTAGTAGCGCGAATAGAAGAACAAGCTGAAGTTTAGTTGGTAAATTCAGCTGAATTTGAGTTTATTGATTAATTTATAGTCACTTGGTTTACTTTGGTGAAATTATTACGTTTTAAGTATTGCCAAAGCCAACCAAGTCTCTATAATGCGCCTCCGTTGTCACGGCAAAGCACTGAATCAGAGCAGTTGTGGCAAACATTGTTCTTTAACAATTTGACCATGCAATCTGTGTGGGCACTCGTGAAATGATAGTCAACAAAAGAATTATCAATGAAACTGAGTGACCAATACAAATA
>NZ_JACSOF010000315.1:0-1235 GCF_014349205.1 Photobacterium sp. BZF1 | reverse complement strand
GGAGTATGACCATGCGTAAAACACATATCGCACTTTTAGTAGCAGTTGTTAGCTCTCCACTTGCGCTAGCGAACGATTACCAACAGCCTTACAACCCATACTACCCATCATATGATGATGGTAACGATAAAACAATTACTGACTCTTACAATGATGATATTGATAAAACTTTAACATACGATGTAGATAAAGAGTACTCAATTACTGACTCTTACAATCAAGATAATGACACTCTTAAAATGAAAAATGTTAATAATTCATATAGTAAAGAGTGGACTGATAACAGCATGAATGATTACAGTCAGGATATCGAAATCTCTGAACTACAGACATACCATGTTGCCAAGTCAGAATTACATGGTTACGTAACTTACTCTGATGTAGAGTACGGCGGCGCATGTTGTAAAGGTGGTGGTCATGACCCATATGGTTACGGTCCATCAACTTCATCTACTCTAAACGTAACACACAGTAATGACATGTCTGGTGCGTTCTCTGGCGCTTCAGGTATCAACATTGCGGGTCAGAATGCGGGTAATAACTCTTTGGTTCAACAAAGTGCTAGCACCAACGCGGTATTGGCTGGTAATTAATACATAGATAACTGAGAGCTGCAAAGCAGCTCTCAGGAGGAAGTCATGAAATATTTAACACTGATAGTGGCGACATTTATAACGTTTAATGCAGCAGCTACTGATGAGTTGGATATTCTAGCAAGTTCTGAAATCCTGTCTGAAGACTTTATGACCCACTCACGTGGTGGAGAATATGAACTGGAAAGTGAAAGCCTTCAAGCTAGTTCAGAAATGTATGGCGATGTTACAGGTAATAGTGCGTATAACAATACCTCGGGAAATAACATACTCAATGATGGGGCGTTAAGCAATTCTTCTGGGGTCTATAATATCGTACAAAACACCGGTAGTAATGTATTGATTCAAAATGCAACCGTGATAAACCTGACATTGAAGTAATTGTTAGTCTATCTTTGCTGGCATTCTAATGTCAGCAATAAAACCAAATAAGTTAAATTGGTTTCGCAGGGCGTAACAAAAATGCTTCTGGTTTATAAATAAATTTTTGTGAGATTAGTCTTAATCAAATGGACTTGTAAAACTATTACAAATACAAATTTGGAGTAATATCATGCGTAAAACTAAAATTATGCTTTTGGCAGCACTAGTCGCATCACCTATGGCACTCGCAAATGGTGGGTATGGTGGAGGTTACGGCGG
>NZ_JACSOF010000314.1:0-1243 GCF_014349205.1 Photobacterium sp. BZF1 | reverse complement strand
ATGCTCGCTCCTTCTCGCTTGTTGCAATTTCTAACTTTTCTCTCAAAGCCTGAATATGAAGGTTCAATTTTTCTACTTCGGCAGCATTTGCTGTATTGATTTGACGGATCGCCTTGTTTAAATCGTCTTGATAAGATTTCTCTTCTTTTTCTCTGGCGGCTACAAATTTTTCAATTTCTTTCTTAACTTTCTCTTCTTCTCGGATCGCATCACGCAGATAACGCTGTTCTTCGGCTTCAAGGCTTTTCTTCATTTTAAATTCGAAAGAATGACGATGTTCTTCTAAACGTAAATCAAGAAGCTTAGAAGACAAGAGTACATAATCATCTTTTCCTCCCTTATTGACCTTATCAAACCATCTTTCAATTTTTTTAGCCCCAGAAGAAAAATTGCTAGCGGTGGTATTAGAAATAACGTTATCCACTTCAGTATTAAACGCAGCAACTAAGAACTTCGCCAACCTGTTTTGACGAGCTTTTCCTTGTCTAGCACTATCATTCCATAAGATGCCTGCGGTAACTTTAAATGCCTTACCACTGCCTATAAGATCTTTTTGCTTCTGCTTATTACGATCTAATTTTTTCTTAATTGCTTCGCTGATTGGGCCATCAAGAAGGTATTGGTAATCCGTAACCGTTTTTATCATATCTCCATGTTCGACATAGCTGTTTAGTTTACGAACCTTTCTATCGAGATCCGTTTTCTTTTTCTCTAATGCTTCTATCTCATCAAGAGTATGTTGTTGCTCTAATTTAACCTTAGCTATCAAAAGGGCTGCGTCTTTTTCAGCCGAGACAGTGATACCTAACGCTTTCTTTTCGGTTTCTTCAGCATAATTTTTTGCTGCATATAGCTCCTGAACAGCTTGTGCCGTCAAATACTCCGCTTCTTGATTTGCTTTTTTTACAACCTTGTCGGCTTCTTCTTTCGCGGCATTCTCAATAGCCTTTACTTTTTGATGGGTTTCAGATGTCAGTGTTTCACATTCCATCTTTGCTTCTTCGTTCCTCTTAGCTACTTCTTTCTCCGCCATGTTAAGCGTATCATCTGCTTTCTTTTTAATTATTTCAGCGTAATTTTTTGCTGCATCTAGCTCCTGAACAGCTTGTGTCGTTAAATACTCCGCTTCTTGATTTGCTTTTTTTAGAACCTTGTCAGCTTCTTCTTTGGCGGCATTCTCAATAACCTTTACTTTTTGATGGGTTTCAGATGTCAGTGTTTCACATTCCACCTTTGCTTCTTC
>NZ_JACSOF010000313.1:0-1262 GCF_014349205.1 Photobacterium sp. BZF1 | reverse complement strand
CGAAGACCGCCTGGTACCTGCGAGCATTGCGGTTGACCCAGCGCAGGTAACCGCCTTAATCACGGAGTTGAAAGCGGAGCTGACCTCTGGCGGGCAGGCACTGGACTTTGCCCTCAACAGTGACGGCGACATTGTCGGTACCCTCAATGGCGAACCGGCGCTCACCGTTGAGTTGTCGGCGGTACAGAACGGCCAGGGCCTGACGGTTACGGTCGATGTTACCCAATCTATTCCGCTTGACCACAACAACACCGGGGATACGGCAGGTTTCATCTCATCGAAAGATGACCAGTTGCAAATCAATGTACCGGTGCAGGCCAAAGATACCGATGGCGATGATCTGAGCACGGCCTCGGTGGTGGGTATCATCATCAAAGACGGTGATGTGCAGTCGTTCGGCATCGATACCGGCACCACTGTTGATGAGACCACGGATAAGGCTTCCCCCGTATCGGGTCAAATCCCGCTCGATGTGGGCTCGGATGAAATAAACACGGTAGTGTTCCAGGCGGCCCAACCGGGGCTAACCGGCCTGACCAGCAATGGCGAGGCAACCACTTTCACGGTATCGGGCAACACCTTGACGGTACTCGATAGCGCCAACAACCCGGTGATGACGGTTGTGGTGGCCACGGACGGTTCGTACACCGTGACCATGACCGGCCCGGTTGACCAAGCTGATAGCCTGACGGAATCTATCAGCCTCAATGTGACCGCGACGGACAAGGACGGTGACCCGGCCAACGGCATCATGGTAATCAATATCACCGACGGCAGCGATGCGGCCGGCGGTGACACGGGCAGTGTAACTTTGACCGAAGGGGATTTGGACACCTTGGGTGACGGCGCGAAAGCCGGTGATACAGATACCAGTTACCCTGCCTCGCAATCGGGCTCGTTCGTCATCAAAGCGGGCGAGGACAAACTGGTACTGGGCTCGGTGAAAATTGACCCAGCGCAGCAAGCTGACCTGATTGCCGAGCTGCAGGCCGAGCTGACCTCAGGAGATGAAGTCCTGACGTTTACCGTCGATAGTGATGGTAACCTGATCGGTAAGCTGCCTAGTGGTGAAACCGCGCTGACGGTCTCCTTGTCTGCCATCGAGCAGGGACAGGATGTCAAGGTAACGGTCAGCGTGGTCCAGCACGTACCGCTGGACAACAATGGCACCAGTACCACCGGTTATGTGACCTTCACAGGAGACGATATCCATATCAACCTGCCGGTGCAGGCTGAAGATACCGATGGTGATGACCTCACCG
>NZ_JACSOF010000312.1:0-1267 GCF_014349205.1 Photobacterium sp. BZF1 | reverse complement strand
TTCCGATAATGTGGGAGTTGTTCATGTGGCACTTTCCTTTAAAGACTAAACCAGTTCAAGTTTAGCTGTAGGGAGGGACGTACCATCTCATTAAGTGTGTTTCGACCGATTGAAGACTCTTTCACCAAAGCATCATTTCACTTACTTTTCTTCATGCTTAGAACTGTAACTATATGATCAAATTTATTAATCTACTACAAGAAAAGGCTTATTTCAGTTAAGGGTAAATACTATATTTGATACCCTGAATAACCTTATAAGTTTCTCAAACTAGAAGACATAACATGAACCACGAACAGATTTGGAATGATTACTGCCAACGAGAAAACATCGCTGAACAGGCTGTCCCTTTATTTGAGACTGAAGCAGATAAATGGGTTGTGACTCGTGAGGTTGGTCGTCAAAAAAAGCGAAAAGTTTTGTCACGAAGCGAGGCAATGAACCAGCTCATTATTAAACAGGTGGATACACTCATCGCAGATTCCAGCCGGGCACAACCTATGTATGAAGGCCTGATTTACATGATGCTCTATATCGAAGATGGTCGTGTTCAACCTCTTTACATAGGTAAGACTGAATCCCGAGGTAGGAAGAACGACTTATCCGCCAATATCACTAAGCTTCAAACAGACAGAAGTAAATTTGCGCGTTGGGGTGATAATTACCAATACCACATCGGTGATTTGAGTGCAGTGACATTACACGGTCATGATCCTAAGAAGATAACATATAAATACACTGATTGGGCGAAAGCCTTATTCACTGAGTTCCCAACTTACAACCCTGAGTTGAAGCGTCCAGTGTTCTTTTGGTGTAAAGCGTGGCGCAGCGACGAAATAGGAATATGGAATGAGTTTGGGTCGCCCCGCCTGACCTTTCAAGAATACCTGTTGATCGGGGTTGCCAGCGCATTATATCCAGAACTACTGCTTAACAGGGAGGGGCAAAGTCGGTAATTATTAAATCAGCGTGGAATACTGGAAATTCATATGAATTCGTGACTAATCTGTACGTACTTCTCTGCTTCCCTTATTTTACTTTATCCGAAGTAACTACATTAGTAGCATAAACACTAACGTGCTAATTCTGCCCATAGGCTTCTCAGCGCAATCATTGCTAGCAAAGTTTTGTCCAGAACTTTCACTGTCGGCACTTCGTAACTCAGAAATGATGTGATGGACGCCCCACTTAACGGCTTCGATGAGCCAGAATTAAGGTGTTAGCACTTAATTACGAAGGAGCATCCATCATGAATATTAAAGTTGTT
>NZ_JACSOF010000311.1:0-1297 GCF_014349205.1 Photobacterium sp. BZF1 | reverse complement strand
TCTAGAATGGCAATTGCCCGATGATGAGGGCGGACTGTGGATCAGTTTAAGTGGTACACCATATTTCAACAAGCAAGGCCACTTACTTGGATATCGAGGTACGGCCAAAGATATCACTAGTAGAAAGCGCCAGATTGAAGAGATTAAAAAGGCAAGAAGACAAGCAGAAGATGCAAACAAGGCAAAATCTGAATTTCTGGCCATGATGAGCCATGAAATTCGCACGCCACTCAATGCTGTTCTTGGCTTATTGGATATGCTTGGTGACTCTGGGCTCGACAACAAGCAGCAAGGCTGGATCAATCAAATGGATCAGTCTGCGCAATTATTGCTGACTATCATTAATGATATCTTGGATTTATCTCGTATTGAGTCAACCAGCTTTGAGCTCTTCAACAGTCAAATCCGCCTATCTGACTGTATAGATTTGGTCGTCACTCAGCTAGACGAGCAAGCGAAGAAGAAAGGTATTCAGCTTAGCAGCAAAATCCAAAGTGATGTTCCACAGCAGATTATCGGTGATAAAAACCGAATCTCTCAGGTGCTGTTTAACCTGGTAGGTAATGCAATTAAGTTTACCAATGAAGGTTCGGTCTCAGTTGATGTGAGTTGTACCGAGAACAAGCTGTTTTTAAAAATCAGTGACACTGGTATCGGTATTTCACCAGAAGCACAAAAGCAGCTTTTCAAACCATTCAAGCAAGCAGACGGAAGTATTACCCGCAAATATGGCGGAACCGGTTTGGGGCTGGCGATTAGCCAACACTTGATCACCAAGATGCAAGGTGAAATCCAACTTGAAAGTCAGTTGGATGTAGGCAGTTGTTTTACCGTGAGCTTGCCTTTGAATAGCGTTGAGGTGGCCAATCAAGAAACGGATGTGCCAGCGGTTGATGTAGAGCACTTACCAAAACTGAATATCCTTGTGGCGGAAGATAGCCCAACAAATCAGTTGGTGGCAAAACTGATGCTAGAGAAACGTGGCCATAAAGTAACGATTGCCAATAACGGTCAGGAAGTGTTGGATATTGATGAGAACTGCTTTAGCAAACTCGACATTATCCTGATGGACATCTCTATGCCAGTAATGGATGGCATAAGTGCGACAAAGGCTCTACGAGAGAACGGAAAGACAATTCCAATTATCGCGTTGACCGCCAATGTGATGAAATCGGATCAACTGGCATATTTTGAAGTTGGTATGGATGACTTCATTGCCAAACCAATCATCGCAGGTGAACTCGATAAGATTCTCGCTAAATATCAGATGTTGATAGCCAGTCAGCATTCTTGAATC
>NZ_JACSOF010000310.1:0-1322 GCF_014349205.1 Photobacterium sp. BZF1 | reverse complement strand
AAATGTATGGTCCGCCCCGTTATTGCAACTACAATTTCTAATGACGGGGTTGGTTTGCGCTAATGTATTCGGAGTCACTTTTGGGTGCTCCCGCATCCCAGCTCCACGATGATATCCGCGCCAGATTATCCTTAAAAAGCCCTAAAGCATTTCGATGCTGTTTTTTGTATCAGGTTTTTAATCTGGCCGATTGACCGTTTTCGTCATCATAATCGTCATTGCAAATCCGGTTATATCGTCGTCATACGAAAAGCCTGGCGGTTATACATAACCGCCCAGGCTATCCTTGCCAGTTTATTGGCCAGTGCAACAACGACAACATTAAAAGGTTTACTAGCTCTTAAATCAATAAGCCACTGTCCAAAAGCCTTTCCCGTTTTATCAGGTCTAGCGAGGACCGCTCTCGCTCCATGTATAAACAAGGTCCTGAGTTGCTTGTTTCCTCGTTTACTAACACCGAGCAGTTTAGGTTTTCCACCCGTCGAATATTGCCGTGGAACAAGTCCAAGCCAAGCAGCCATATTCCGGCCATTAGTAAAATTGGTCGGCGAACTGATATCAGCTAAACATAAGCTTGCAGTCAAATCACCTATCCCCGGAACGCTTTTGAGCAATTGAGCTAGCTCATTAGTCTCAACATACTGACTGAGCTTTTTATCCTGCCGTTTAATTTGTTCATTTAGATAAGAGTAATGCTCATGAAGCGCTTGGAGTTCGCGGGTGAAAAAAGGTGGAAGAGGTTGTTTTTGGTCTGCCAGCCATTGGAACAATGATTTCATCTTGGCATGACCTGTCGGTAAACTCAGTCCGAACTCCAGTAATATCGCGCTAATACGAGACATACAAGCCGTGCGCTCTTTAATAAAGCCATCCCGAACTCGGTGTATTGTAGCAATGATTTGGGCTTCTTCAGATTTAACGGCAACGAACCGCATTGATGGTCGACAAGCGGCTTCAGCTATTGCAGAGGCATCAATGAAATCATTCTTGTTGCCCTTGACGTAGGGTTTCACGTATTGCGGTGGGATAAGTTTAACTTGATGGTTGAGCTCAAGACATTTACGAGCGAGCCAATGGGCTCCACCACATGCCTCAAAGGCAATCGTTGTGGGGCATAGCTTGGAAATAAACAGGATAAGTTGGCTTCGATTTAACTTTTTGCGCAAAACCTCCCGGCCAGCACTGTCGTGCCCGACTAGGTGGAAGCAGTGTTTACCAAGATCTATACCAAGAATATGTAAGGAAGACATATGGTTCACCTCTTTCAATTTACCTACCCCAAGCGTAGAGGCTTAAGAGTGAGGCGGACCATATAATTAGCC
>NZ_JACSOF010000309.1:0-1325 GCF_014349205.1 Photobacterium sp. BZF1 | reverse complement strand
CCCCAATATATGGTACGTCCCGTTATTGCAAGTAGAGTTCAAAATAACGAGCTGATTTGCGCTAATATATTCAGAGTCAGTTAGAGACTGTCAATTAGTCTCAGCTCTATGATGAGGTGTGCGCCAGACTGTCCTCGCAAAGTGTAAAGCATGTTAAGTTGCTGTTTGGGGCAACAGGTCTTCAGTCTGGTGGTCTAACCGTTGTGTCATCTATTACTCTCATTGCAAATTCGATTATATTCTGATTTCAAAGGGCTTTTTATTGACTAATATTGCCCATGCTATGCGAGCTATCTTGTTGGCTAAAGCCACCACTGCTATGTTAAAAGGTTTTCGTTTCTTAAGTTCAACTAGCCATGAGCCAAAGTATCTTTCAACCGACTTATCTCTCCATAAAATTGACCTTGCAGCATGAATAAATAATGTTCTCAGCTCCTTATTCCCGCGCTTTGATATCCCAAGTAGCGTGGATTTGCCACCCGTAGAGTATTGAACAGGAACAAGCCCGATCCATGCAGCAAAATTTCGTCCGTTTTTAAAATCACTTGGATTACTGACTGTGGATATACAAGCACTAGCTATAACTGGACCAATACCTGGAACAGTCTGTAATTGCTTAACCTGCTCATTGTCAGCGAGAATTTTTTCGACTTTGTCAGCTTGTGAATTTATACGTTCATTGAGGTTTAGATAGTGTTCATGAAGTTCACTCAATTCAAATATGATTAGAGGTGGAAGGTATTGATTTTTATCCACTAACCACTGAAATAAACCCTTCATACCAGCGTGACCTTTGGGAAAACTAATTCCGAATTCAAGCAGGATTGAACCGATTCGGTTCATACAAGCAGTACGCTCTCGAATATATCCGCTGCGTATTTTCCGAATAGTAGAGACCACCTGCGCTGATTCGGTTTTCGCTGAAGAGAACCTCATTGTTGGTCGAGAGGCTGCTTCTGCGATTGCGTCGGCATCGATGAAGTCATTTTTATTTGTTTTAACGTATGGCTTTACGTATTGGGGAGGAATTAGCTTAGGAGTATGACCGAGCTCAACGCACTTTCTAGCAAGCCAATGAGCCCCTCCACACGATTCCATAGCTACAATTACAGGTTCATGGAAAGACAAGAACTCCAGTAGCTTCTGGCGAGTAAATTTTTTCTTGAATAATTGGTGACCATGTTGGTCATGCCCAACTAAATGAAAAGAGTTTTTACCTAGGTCAATTCCGATAATGTGGGAGTTGTTCATGTGGCACTTTCCTTTAAAGACTAAACCAGTTCAAGTTTAGCTGTAGGGAGGGACGTACCATCTCATTAAGTGTG
>NZ_JACSOF010000308.1:0-1349 GCF_014349205.1 Photobacterium sp. BZF1 | reverse complement strand
CCCACTTAACGGCTTCGATGAGCCAGAATTAAGGTGTTAGCACTTAATTACGAAGGAGCATCCATCATGAATATTAAAGTTGTTGGTATCGATATTGCCAAGTCTGTCTTTCAGGTTTGTGTTCTGCTTCATGATAACAAGGTTGCATGGAACAGAAAGATTACCAGACATGATCTGATGAAAAAGCTCAGTCAGCTTCCAGATAACACCCTGATTGCTATGGAGGCTTGTGCATCATCCAATCACTGGGCAAGGCAAATGCAGAAGCATGGGTTTAAAGTTATGTTAATTCCTGCTCAATTCGTTAAACCGTTCGTTGGGCATCAGAAAAATGATGCTAATGATGCGCGAGCAATATGTGAAGCTTCCCAACGACCAGGCGTGCATCCAGTGCAAGTAAAGACGATTGAACAGCAAGATATCAAAGCGCTGCGAAATGTTCGTCAACGCCTTATCGATAATCGTATTGCTTTGGTTAATCAATCCCGCGCTATGGCTGCGGAATACGGTGTTATATTCCCCAAGCACGTGGCTAAATTCCAAGAACTTCTGCCATTAGCCATTGAAGATGCAAGCAACCAGCTCTCTCATGTTATGAGGCGTCTATTGCTTGAAAATTATGATGAGCTCAAGCAGTTAAATCGGGATATTCAGCAGGTAGAATACGACTTGCTAGAGTTGTGTAAAACCGACCGCCGTTTTCGAGCATTACGAGAAGTTCCTGGATTTGGCCCAATTATCAGTTCTGCATTAATTAGTGAGCTTGGCACTGGCAAGCAATTTTCGAATGGTCGTCAGTTTTCTGCTTGGTGTGGTTTAGTACCTAAGCAGCATAGTTCAGGAGGTAAGTCCTGCCTGAAAGGTATTACTAAAAATGGCAATAAACAGTTACGAACGCTTATCTTGCATGGTGCACGGGCGGTTGTTCGATATGCAGATAAACGTCAAGATAAGATGGGCTTTTGGCTACGAGAGTTGATAGTCAGGCGAGGTAAAGTCAAAGCGATAGTCGCCTTGGCAAATAAATTGTGCCGAATTGGGTGGCGTCTTTTAAGCTCAGGTGAGCAGTTCGACGTGAATAAAGCTTTTGCATAACAGTTAACACATAGATCTTTCTATAGATAAACAGCAGTACCCGAGTTTGCAAGTATTGATGAACAAACGGTCAACGTCTCTGTTAAAACCTGGTTCTGGACAAGGCATGAGTTATGCCGTGGAAATGTAAAGGAAGCAGAGAGCGAATTACATCATGGCGCGAGCATCAGGAGCTCCCTAAGACGTCGGATATATGTCAGCGAGCCGTATCTAATCAGTTCTTGCAATCACAGGGGCGTCCATATATGTCCAGA
>NZ_JACSOF010000307.1:0-1356 GCF_014349205.1 Photobacterium sp. BZF1 | reverse complement strand
AGGGATTTTTTATATGTTGGTTAATGAGTTAAACCAAGCGCATGAAACGATTGATAATGGTAGTAACTATGAGTCTGTTGTTAATGCTATCGAGATGGAATGGATTGAACAGGCCCTTCACAGTACCAACAAAGCGAGTATCCGCCGTCGCCGGTTACCGGCTCAACAAGCCGTATGGCTTGTCATTTGGATGGGCTTGCAACGAAACAAGTCCATCAAGGAAGTATGTAGCTCTCTGGATTTAGCACTTCAACCTCAACCAGAGAATAGTTGGTCTAGGGTTGCCCCTAGTGTGCTTACGGACAGTCGACGTCGATTGGATGAGGCCCCCTTAGCCGCGTTGTTTAAGACAGCCGTTTCGGCATGGGAAGCGGATGCACTTCAGCCAAACAATGCCTTAAATCTCAATGTCCTTGCTGTCGACGGCACGACCTTTCGATGCCCGGACTCAGAAGAAAATGCCGAAGCATTTGGCTTCATTTCTAAGACCTACAAACCTTACCCTCAGCTTCGATTAGTTGGACTGATGGCTGCTGAAACTCGCATGATGCTGGGCGCAGCGTTTGATGCATGCAATGTTGGTGAGGCGACCTTAGCGCGTTGTCTACTTACCGATGTTCCTGCTAATTCGCTAACTTTATTCGACCGTTGCTATTTCTCAGCGGACTTGCTGCTTAGCTGGCAAGAAGCGGCGGTTAACAGTCACTGGCTAACACCAGTAAAACGCAAGCTACGATATGAAGTCATCGAGCAATACGCAGGTAATGACATGCTTATCGCTATGCCAATATCCCAGCAAGCGAGAAAGAAGAACCCTGAGTTACCTGCTACCTGGCAGGCAAGGCTTGTACTGTACAAAGACCCTGCGGGTGAAATTGAAGGCTTTATTACCTCTCTGATTGACCCAAATCAGTACCAACTCGAAGAGCTACTAAGCATCTATTGGCAGCGTTGGGAAATTGAGGAAGGCTTTGGTGAGATAAAACAAACTCAGCTGCAAAGCGAAGTAACCCTGAGGAGTCGATTCCCATCAGGAGTAAAGCAAGAAATTTGGGGCGTGTTACTAGCATATAACCTAGTGCGACTGGAAATGGTTCAGATAGCAGCAGATGCCAATGTTAAGCCGACGCGAGTGAGCTTTACTGCAGCAATTAACCTTATCGATACCCAGCTTAGGTGGTTAGCATTAAGTCCAGACGGGACACTCCCAACTAAGCTAAAACAGATGCGTGAATCCCTCAGCCACTTCATTCTGCCGGATAAAAGAAAGGACCGAACGTTTCCACGTTCAGTCCTCTATGTGCCACCCAAGTATCCGTTCAGGTATAAACGATGACGCTTATCCGAATGGCATTA
>NZ_JACSOF010000305.1:0-1383 GCF_014349205.1 Photobacterium sp. BZF1 | reverse complement strand
AAAACCCCTTGGGTGTTGTATGGTTAAGCCTCACGGGCAATTAGTACAGGTTAGCTCAACGCCTCACAACGCTTACACACCCTGCCTATCTACGTCGTAGTCTCCAACAACCCTTCAGGAACCTTATAGGTTCAGGGATGACTCATCTCGAGGCTCGCTTCCCGCTTAGATGCTTTCAGCGGTTATCGATTCCGAACTTAGCTACCGGGCAATGCGTCTGGCGACACAACCCGAACACCAGAGGTTCGTCCACTCCGGTCCTCTCGTACTAGGAGCAGCCCCTCTCAATCATCCAACGCCCACGGCAGATAGGGACCGAACTGTCTCACGACGTTCTAAACCCAGCTCGCGTACCACTTTAAATGGCGAACAGCCATACCCTTGGGACCGACTTCAGCCCCAGGATGTGATGAGCCGACATCGAGGTGCCAAACACCGCCGTCGATATGAACTCTTGGGCGGTATCAGCCTGTTATCCCCGGAGTACCTTTTATCCGTTGAGCGATGGCCCTTCCATACAGAACCACCGGATCACTATGACCTGCTTTCGCACCTGCTCGACTTGTCAGTCTCGCAGTCAAGCGGGCTTATGCCATTGCACTAACCTCACGATGTCCGACCGTGATTAGCCCACCTTCGTGCTCCTCCGTTACGCTTTGGGAGGAGACCGCCCCAGTCAAACTACCCACCAGGCACTGTCCGCACCCCGGATAACGGGGCGACGTTAGAACATCAACACTACAAGGGTGGTATTTCAAGGACGGCTCCACCGAATCTAGCGACTCGGTTTCAAAGCCTCCCACCTATCCTACACATGTAGGGTCAATGTTCAGTGCCAAGCTGTAGTAAAGGTTCACGGGGTCTTTCCGTCTAGCCGCGGGTACGCAGCATCTTCACTGCGATTTCAATTTCACTGAGTCTCGGGTGGAGACAGCGTGGCCATCATTACGCCATTCGTGCAGGTCGGAACTTACCCGACAAGGAATTTCGCTACCTTAGGACCGTTATAGTTACGGCCGCCGTTTACCGGGGCTTCGATCAAGAGCTTCGACCGAAGTCTAACCCCATCAATTAACCTTCCGGCACCGGGCAGGCGTCACACCGTATACGTCATCTTTCGATTTTGCACAGTGCTGTGTTTTTAATAAACAGTTGCAGCCACCTGGTATCTGCGACTGCCAGCAGCTCCGAGAGCGAGTCTCTTCACCGCCGGCAGCGTACCTTCTCCCGAAGTTACGGTACCATTTTGCCTAGTTCCTTCACCCGAGTTCTCTCAAGCGCCTTGGTATTCTCTACCCGACCACCTGTGTCGGTTTGGGGTACGATTCCTTACTATCTGAAGCTTAGAGGCTTTTCCCGGAAGCATGGCATCAATGACTTCAG
>NZ_JACSOF010000304.1:0-1437 GCF_014349205.1 Photobacterium sp. BZF1 | reverse complement strand
GTCCCTACTCCACAGCCACTCAATCGCAGGATGAACTACCTTGGAAAGAGACACTTTAATCTGGGAAAGCAGGCTGACAATTTAAAATGGGATAAACATAGTATGCATTATATAAAATCACAAAGCTATAATTGCTATTTTATGGCGTAGGATTTCTCAACTCGTTAATGCCCCAAAACGTTTCAGTGAACTCTATCAATAGAGTAAAAAAGAGGCCACCAATGGTGACCTCTGCGTGATTCATTTTACGGGTGATACCTCACAGCATGGCTCTCAATGTGCATATACTAAAGATTCTTAGACAAACGTATCGATTCTAATGGAGGTTATTTTGCAAATGGCAAAGTGTAGTGAACGAGTAAAATAGGCGATTATTTTAAGCTATTTGAAAGAGTTGAAGTAGCAAAGGTTATCAGAAACCTACTGGTATTCTGGAACTTTTACTAAAGTCTTTTCAAAATTTTCTTGCATTAAAAGTGTTTATACTTAATTCCCCTCGGTTGTCTAAGGCCTTAGTGTGTGTGGAAAAAATTTAGAAAAATGGCTGGTTGTACGTTCCACCGCATCTAACAGGTCTGTGGAGTTAAATTAAGGGCTTTTTAGTCACTAAAAGTATAATTTTATAGCTTAATTTCAATCAAAAGCTAATTAATTACCTCTATTTTTCAGTGATTTATTGTTACTGCATAACATGGTTTAGCGCTTGTAAGAACTACAGGCCGTATCACTATAAGACAAAGTTTTCGGTCATTAGCTCAGTTGTTTGCATGTTTTCTTTTAATATTTATAACAAACAAATGAGAAGTGGATGTCATCTAGCCTGCCTAACTTAGGAATGGAGAACACATTATAAAATTGGAGGCTATATGGTAGAGCTTATTGAGTTGGTACTGGCCATTCTTGAAGTGGTGAAGATTTTCCTGCAGATGATGCAGTAACAGACCAGGTTTATAGCTTGAATTCACGTGATTCAAAAAGATATTACTGGTAGATGATGGAAGTATCTTACTGATGATAAATAAATTTTAGAGCCGTCTGATAGCTTGTATTTCGATTTGTAGTGGACAAGTGAAATTGGCCACTACATTAGAGGTTTTGCTATACCCCTAAGTAATCAGTGATTTACTAATTTAGCAATGGCTATAACTCGAAAATGACTAGAGGTGTGCTGAAGCCAATCGCAGCAAACACACCTTTGCCCCGAAACGTGTTAGTGTGAGCGATTGAATCATAGAAAGTTTCAATGTTGCCCCAAGGGTGAGGTAGCTTGTGTGCCGTGTTTCTTGAGTGCACGTAGAACAGAGAAAGTATATCAAGAAAGGCCTGATAGTACGTTCATAATGCCGATCGTTTAAGGCACTTGAACGATCCTAATATTGCGTAATAATCCCTACCAGCTTTTGTTGGCAGGGATTTTTTATATGTTGGTTAATGAGT
>NZ_JACSOF010000303.1:0-1444 GCF_014349205.1 Photobacterium sp. BZF1 | reverse complement strand
CTCGATAGCTCAGTCGGTAGAGCAGAGGATTGAAAATCCTCGTGTCGGTGGTTCGATTCCGCCTCGAGGCACCATATTTCGATTGTGGTGCTTGAAATAGCAACATGATGTAAAAAAGATAATTCCCCCTTAGTTCAGTTGGTAGAACGGCGGACTGTTAATCCGTATGTCGCAGGTTCGAGTCCCGCAGGGGGAGCCACATTAAAAAAGCCAAGTCGAAAGACTTGGCTTTTTTCTTATGTAACTGCGACTTACTCGTGCCGAGTAATTGTCTCAGAGCTGGGCGCCCCCGTTGAGTCCCGCAGGGGGAGCCACTTTAGAGAAAGCCGTGTCATTTGACGCGGCTTTTTCGTATCTACCCATCCCCTATTGAACATTCCCACCCAGAACATGGGTAATGCCGCTATGCCTCCTTGTAAGGTGCATAACACCAATACCTGATCATCGGCGATCTCCCTCCTGCAGCAGTGTCTCTGATAAAGGACAAATGAAATATCTCGCCATGCTTCCACTGCCAGTAGCATGCAGGCTGTTTGTTTTTTGCTAACTTTAAGGACAGCAAACAATAAAAAAACAAGGAAGGTAAGATGATCACCCTTTACGGCTACCCGCGTACCCGCTCGCTCCGTGTCTCCTGGCTGCTTGAAGAACTTGGTCTCGACTGGCAATATCGCCTGGTCAACTTTGCCAAGAATGATCATCGCTCCCCCCAGTACCTAGCCCTAAATCCGCAGGGAAAAGTCCCCTGCTTGACTGACGATGGGGTGACGATCTGTGAGTCCTCGGCAATTTGCCTCTACCTAGCTGAAAAATACGGCCATCATTGGCTTCCCGCCCCCGGCACAGCGGAATCTGCCAACCACCATGAGTGGATTAGTTATGTCATTACCGAGTTGGAACAACCTCTTTGGAGTATGGGGAAACACCGCTTTGCCCTGCCAGAATCGATCCGCCTGCCGGAAATGCTTGCAGTGGCTGCCTGGGAATTCAAAAAAGCCTTGAAAGTGGCTGAGAGCCGCCTCAAAGGTGACGAGTACCTGCTCGGGCACTTTCCGACCGTCGCCGATATTTTATTGGCTCACACCTTAAACTGGGCGGTGAAGTTTGATCAGAAGTTACCGCTTAAACTCGAAAAATACCGCCAATTTGTCAGTCGTCGCCCAGCACTCTCGCGTGCCTTGGACCGAGAGAACCGTACCCTTTTGGATGGCGAATAACTGGGCTACAAGCCGTTTAGCGTTGGCAATAAGTTCAAAAACCGAGCGAATAGAGCAAAAAAGGCAAAGTCAGCATATTTTTCTCAAAAAACCGTTGACGCAAAGGCCGAAAACCTTTTTAATGCGCCCCGTTGCCTCGATAGCTCAGTCGGTAGAGCAGAGGATTGAAAATCCTCGTGTCGGTGGTTCGATTCCGCCTCGAGGCACCATATTCATATTGTGGTGCT
>NZ_JACSOF010000302.1:0-1445 GCF_014349205.1 Photobacterium sp. BZF1 | reverse complement strand
TCACAGTTTCGAACGCAAGCCCTGTTTGAAAATCAGCCAGAAATAGTGGTAAGTGGTTGTTGGAGCGGGTGCTGGGTGCTGGGTGCTGGGTGCTGGGCAGTGTAACAATGAAATCAATCACTGCAAGTTTTCAATTCTAATTTTGCTCCTCCTAGGTCCGCGAACCTACTCATCCTAAATCCTTTTATCGCTTCTCCTAACGCAGAGGGCCGAAGTCTTTACGTCTGTGTATCCTAAAACTAAAAAACCCACACTTGGTGTGGGCTTCAATGCTTTTCCAAGGACCGAGGTCCCTATCTTCCCAGGGCCATAGCCACGACTCCCCTACCCCTCGTCTTCGTCGATGATCTGGGCTTGGTTGTAGTTGGCAATACCGACTTTCTCGATGAGGCCGAGCTGGGTTTCGAGCCAGTCGACGTGCTCTTCTTCATCTTCAAGGATATCCTGGAACAGGTCACGCGAGACATAGTCCCTCACCTCTTCGGCATAGGCGATGGCATCGCGCAAGTCTGGAATAGCTGCCATTTCCAAAGCCAGATCACACTCAAGCATCTCTTTGGTATCTTCACCAATATTGAGTTTGCCGAGATCCTGCAGGTTAGGTAGACCTTCGAGGAACAAGATACGTTCAATCAAATGATCCGCATGGTTCATCTCATCGATAGACTCGTGGTATTCCTTGTCGGCAAGGTGTTTGAGGCCCCAGTCCTTGTACATACGGGCGTGGAGGAAATACTGGTTGATAGCAACCAATTCGTTGCCGAGGATTTTGTTGAGGTGTTGGATGATTTTCGGATCAGCTTTCATTACAAAACACTCCTCTGTCAGTTCCCATAAGCATAGAACCGATTAGAAGAGTGTCAAAAGACACGCTTTGAAAAAGCCTGGGTTAACTGGCTTTTTTGTATTGGTTGACCGGGGCCATTTCAAGGACTTCCTTGGCTTGGCGAATACATTTGCCGCATTGCGAACCCAACGGGGTAAACTGGCGGATACCGCGGATATCACTGATCCCGTGTTGCTCGGCGAGCTTCATGATTTTTTTGTCGGAAATTCCGTGGCAAAGACAAACGTACATCTTATTTCTATCCTCCAATACGATGAGAAGAATATAAACAAGAATTGTTTTCATTACTAGTTGCAAATACATCCCCAGTTAGAACATTTGGGGATAGAAATGAGCTATTTATTCTTTAATCAAATATAGCGACATAAGTATCTGACAAAAAAGGCATCCATTACAGAAGCCCAGAAAGCAAAAAGGGAAGCCGAAGCTTCCCTTTTCTTAGTGTCGTTAGACTATTGCAAATTAAGCAACGATCTTAGCAACAACACCAGCACCTACTGTACGACCGCCTTCACGGATCGCAAAGCGTAGACCTTCGTCCATCGCGATAGGAGCGATTAGAGTAACAACCATTTGGATGTTGTCACCAGGCATAACC
>NZ_JACSOF010000301.1:0-1465 GCF_014349205.1 Photobacterium sp. BZF1 | reverse complement strand
TTTAGGTGGTGTAAGGAATAAAACGTAAGGGTGTGTCTGTCGGTTCCAGTCTCATTTGGGATTCTGTCCGGCAAAATGAGATTGTGGTTTTAAGTTTATATTATTGAAATATATTAATTTTATTGTTTTCCAGGGTGGGTTGGGAAATCAAAATTGTCCAGGTTGTAGCGAGTAATGAAGGCGATTTTTTGTGATGAAGTTTTTATGATCATCACCTTGTTAGAGCTGGTTTACACAGTAATTTAAGGTGGTGTAGTCAAAGAACCGTCAGCATTTAGTCATCTTCACTCTTTCAGTTCAGCACGGTTATTGAGTCATCATGGAAGTAAATGCGGCTATGTTATTTGGTTTTATAGGAAATTTTTTCAGGGTATTAAGGCTGATGTGGATTTGCTATCCAACAGTAAATCGATGCTTTTCTAGGACATTCTTCGTACTAGGGGCTTATGGCCTAAAGGTCTTCGAGCGACGGGCTGACATACAAATTATGAATTTCCGGTTTCAGTTAAGTGAACAGTAAGGTATTAAAAATGACACCTTACTGTCGACTTAATGGGTCTGATGTTCCAGTAGCTAGGGTAATTGTGTGTTACCAGGGGCAATTCGAAAGTTACGTAGCTATCTCAACGAGTTTTTAGCCACGTCGTGATTTAGTAGGTGGTCAAGAACTGCTGTGTAGTAACAACGGTAAAATCTTTTTTGCCCCAAACGTGTCTGAGGCCTAGGTCGTAGAACCAAAATTCTTCACTAAGCTAACGAACGTTAGCCTAACGTTCGTTAGCTTAGCAACTTCTTGTAACTTAAGATTGCCCAAAGTGAATTTGGATCATTTTCAGCCGTCATAAGGTAATTGCGTAAGAGCGAGTCACTCCAAGGTGAAAAAGCTCCTTGCTTCAGCAAGTCAAATACTTTTATGGTCAAAGGCTACAGTACTGTTAGCACGCAGTTGCGTGACTTCCTCATAACAACTTGACTCCTCATATCGATCTCGACAATCACCTAGCACATGCCGAAAAGTAGGACTATTCGCACGAAATTGGTTATAATGGTACGGCGTACTGTAATTTAATATTACCTTTAAGGTTATTTATGTTTGGTTTTGTAAAAAAGCAAAAACTGCATGTGGCAGAAGAGATCATCGAGAAGCTCACTGAAGAGTTAGAACAGAAAAGACAATTGATTAAATCAGTTAAATTTCATTTGGCAAGTGAAGTCCTTCAGTTACAAGAGAATAAAGAAAAATTAATACGTGAAAGTGTATCTATTCAGCATAAAATTGATGAGCGACTCAATGACGCCAAAGCATCTGCTGACGAGATGTTCAGTACTGCAGTCCATGATTCAAAAAAAGAAGCTGAACGCATTGAAAAGAAAGCAGCAGACACGCTTAGCATGGCGGAAAAAGAAGCAGCAAAGAGGAATGAAAAAGCAAAGCTGGAATGTGAAATACTGACATCTGAAACCT
>NZ_JACSOF010000300.1:0-1553 GCF_014349205.1 Photobacterium sp. BZF1 | reverse complement strand
GCATCAGGAGCAACATTGATAATGATCTCTTTAGTAACAGATTCTGCGGTATCGAGGTTATCCTTCTCTTGGCTTTGTGCATAAACATCAAGCTTGATGTCACCACTAAAGTTATCAGCAGGGTCAACTTCAATTGAATCGATATCAGCAGCGGCAACCTTAAACACGCCAGAACCAACTGATGTTTCCACCATATTATTACCAACAAGGGTTCCATTACCCTCTTTAATCGTCAGGTAATAATAAAGATTTTCAGACGTTGTATTGTTGCCATCATCATCCTGCAACAACGCAGTTAAATTGAGGGCCACATTTTCTTTATCCTCAGTAATATCGGCACTGTAGTGGTAAGTTGAATTAGCATCATCCCAAACAGGCTTATCAGCAACGCCCTCAACATGGACAGTAAAACTCCCGCTCATCGGTGAGTGATGATCACCATCACTCGTTTCCACTTGTGCAGAAACATTAAATAGTAAGTCGCCATTTATAGTTGAGAAATCTTCATCAGGCATGAAGGTCACTCCATTCAAGGAATAAACGTTGTCTCCAGTGTCTGAAAAAGCCAATGGATCAATAGTCACTGAGCCATCGCCATTAGGAGTAATCACAACCCCATTTAGCAAAAAGCTACCAGGCATTTGATCATCTGGGGTAATTGTCACTGTACCAATCGATTCACCACGGTCTGCATCACCCAAATCAATGTCCATCGATATTGGGATACCAAAATAGGTCGTAGCTATCTGATCGGTATCACTCTCATTATCTTCGAAACCGCTGCTGTCGCGGGTAGTTAGACTGGTTCCTTGATCGGATATCTTAATTGTCACAATACCCGTATCAATATCACCATCACCATCGGTTACTTTGACCGTAATAGTTTCGGTTATTTCCGCTTCATTGTGGATGAGATCAGGGTTAGCGTTAAATTTGACCTGCCCATTCCCCTTGAAGAAAACAGTTCCAAGCTCTTGTTGAGGTGTGGAATCGTCATAAACCTTAAACGCATTGTTGTTGAAATTATTTCCACTGACAGCGTACTCCACGCCGTCAATAATCACCGCTGTTACATTAGCGTCATCAGCCCCTTCCCCAGATGAGTTCAACACATCAACTTTACCGCTGTTTCTACCCTCGGTAACCGTAATGTTTTTATCTTTAACCGTTGGAGTATCATCGAGCACTACGACATCTATTGAGTAATTGGCGCTTTTATCACCATCTTGATCAATAGCATATACCGGAATAGCAATGTTCAAGCTATCTTTGCCCTGAACAGAGTGGTCTAACGGTCGAATAATCTCGAAACTATAGCTACCATTGGCATTTAATTGGTATTCAAAGATAACTTTGTTATCGGCTACCCCTTGATACAAACCATTTCCGGAATCAACTAAGCTAACATCTTTGTTATCTGACTTGAGGCTGTTATTCAAATTAAAGCTTGCAATATCAACCCCATAGCCGATAACTGTATCACTACCTACATCAACAGTGATCTGACCGGAGTCGGACTCATCATTCCCCCTACGAGTTGAACCTCTGTGGAT
>NZ_JACSOF010000299.1:0-1565 GCF_014349205.1 Photobacterium sp. BZF1 | reverse complement strand
TGTTTATCCCATTTTAAATTGTCAGCCTGCTTTCCCAGATTAAAGTGTCTCTTTCCAAGGTAGTTCATCCTGCGATTGAGTGGCTGTGGAGTAGGGACGTCATGGCTTCCTCCTGCTGCTGGCTTTGAATTGTTCCGGGTGAATGAGTACCGGGTTGATGGCCTCCAATTGCCTGATAGCCCGCTTCTGGGCCGTGCGTTTCGGGGCTTTCTTGCTGCGGGTGCGTTTCTGTTGCTGCTCGAATTCCTGCTGTTTGGTTTGGGCAAATTTGAGGACGGCGCCCAGGCGTTTGTTATCGACGACTTTGCCCTGGTCTACATCTGCCAACTTATCGAAGACCCTGAAGGCCAGCTTCCGGTGGCCGTATTGAATGGCTATGGTGCCGTCAGGCCGGTCGAGCAACTTGACCACCTGGTTGACAAGCCCTTTGTTTTCTTCGGTTGGATCAATGAGATAAACAACCTTGTCATATTGAAAGGTCAGTGATTTGGAGAGCTTACGCAGTTCTTGCCAGGCAAAGATATCATTGAGTTCATCAGTTGTTTCCCGCAAAGGCCGATGCGTATCTTTCGGAAACCTCGGAGGCTTGGCAAAGCGGCGGTTGAAATCCGCAATGAAGTCGGGGAGCCATACGTTGGCTTGTTCAATCGTATCAATGCCTTGTAGGCGCATTTCCTTGACCAAGCGATCCTGTAACGTTTTGTTCGCGCGCTCAACGCGGCCCTTGGCTTGCGAGCTGTTGGCACAGATCAATTCGATATTGAGATCATTCAGTACACGACCAAACTGGGTGAGTCGTTCAGTGTGGGCATCACGCTTGCTGACATGGAAAACCGCATGCCGATCACTGTAGAATGCAGTGGGTTTACCGTGCTGTTCAAGGTATTCGCGGGTAGCCACCATGTAGTCGAAAGCTGATTCAGTTTCACTGAAGCGCAGGTTCATCAAGCGGCCAGTGGCATCATCGATGTATACCAACAAACAGCATTTGGGGCTGCGACCTTCGAACCAGTCATGGTGGGAGCCGTCAATTTGAACCAGCTCACCCAGACAATCACGCCGATGACGAGGTTGGTAAACTCGCGGCTTACGTTTGGCATGAGGAACCCAGAGACCATCGGCGATCATCCATTGGCGTAGCGTCTCCAATGAAATTGAAATGTCGTGACGCTCGGTGAGTTTTTCGTGGGCTAGCGTTGGGCCAAAGTCAGGATATTTTTGATTGATCAGACTCAAACAACGGTAACGGACGCTATCGTTGATTTTATTCGAAGACGGTTTGCCCCGGCGCTGATGGACAAGGCCTGCAGCACCGGACTCACGAAAGCGTGTCACTAAACGTTGTACCTGACGAACACTGAGGGAAAGGATACGTGCTGCATCGGAACGTCGAATACGGTGTTCACACACATCACGGATAGCACTCAGGCGTAAAATCTCTTTATCATTCATGGTTACCAACATCTTCAGTTCATCTCACACAGACCAGACAGGGTCTGATCAACATAGGAAAAACAGGACATTTTCACTTTGTAGAAAAGAGACACTTTAGCTTTGTGGCTACA
>NZ_JACSOF010000298.1:0-1572 GCF_014349205.1 Photobacterium sp. BZF1 | reverse complement strand
GTGTTGTAACTTCAATATCTTTGACTAACAACGTTTTACCGCCGGTAACAATGACAAAACCTTTCTTAATTTCACTAGCTCTTGGCATGGACTATATCTTTCTGTTGGTAAAAATCGAAAATTATCACGGTTATCACTAAACACCAACAATTTCCTGCACAGAATGGCTGACTTCTGATGCAGGTGTTGAATGTATTTTGAATTTAGCTAAAAAACGTTCAAATGGCATAGGCCTCGCGTAGAAGAAACCTTGGCAGCTTTGAATCTTCAGTGACTTCACATGCTGTGCTTGCTCTTGGGTTTCAACGCCCTCAGCGATTAATTGGCAATTTAGCGTATGGCCAATTTGAGCGATATTGCCGAGAATGGAGTGGGTCACCGAGTCGGTGACGGAAGCGGCAACAAAGGCACGGTCAATTTTGATAATATCAAAGCTCAAAGCCTGTAGCGTTGACAGTCCGGCGTAGCCTGTCCCAAAGTCGTCGAGTGCCCATTTTATCCCGTGGTCACGTAAAGCCTGCATGCCGTTTTGTAACTGCGAGACATCAGTATTTGAAAAGTTCTCACGTTCGGAGAACTCCATGACAACCCCATCTTGTAATAACGGGTAGCGCTTTAGCAATTCGATAACCGAAGCAATAAAGGTACGGGATGCAATCATAGAGGCAGTTACATTGATTGATAAATAGAAAGGGCTATCTATCATCACCATCTTCGCCTTGTCTTGGGCTGCTTGCTCAATCAGTTGAAGTGTAATCTCATTTATCTGCGTTGACTTTTCAGCGGCCGGAATAAACTCATCTGGCATGACTTTCCTTTTTTTCGGGTGAAGCCATCTAACGAGTAGCTCAGCACCGATCCACTGGCCAGTTTGTGCAGACACGATAGGTTGGTATTCGGCGTAAAACTCTTTGTTGTGGATACCTTTTTGAATTTCCGCATACAAAGGAACCCGCTTAAAGAAAAAGCAATGGACAAGGAGTGTTATCCCGAACGCATTGGCGACTATTAATAAGATACCAGTTGGTAAAAAGCTCCAAATAAGATTAAACAATAGCGGTTTGGTATAGCCGACAGAAATTCCCACAGGATAACGAGAGGATTCCCTCATCGTTTTATAAAATATGGACTCCTGGGAATTAACATCGTCAATGTTAGCAAAGTATTTACGATGTTTATCGTAAATGTAGGAATACACTTCATGATGGCTGGATATCTCTTTTAACCACAGCTCTAAATAGTTTTTTTCAAAACGTATTTGATACCAACCCGAGTCTACATACATCATAAAGAAAATAGCAGTTTTCCCATTCTTTTTATCATGTATTTTATATATAGCATAATGCTCACCGGGTTCTAGCTTTGCTATTTCTAAATCAGCGACTTCTTCCTTGGTTAGCGTTGTACTGCGGTCACTGCATATTACAGAGTGGCTTCTTATGAAGATAACCTCATTAAGAACACTATTATTTAATGTTATATTTTCAAGAGCTTGCTGGCTATCTTTACTACAATCTGGATATAGTTTAGTTATGGTGTTTAATTGTTTTTCGATTGTGGTGATTTCAGCAT
>NZ_JACSOF010000297.1:0-1600 GCF_014349205.1 Photobacterium sp. BZF1 | reverse complement strand
GTCGTGGCGGTACAAAAATCTACAAAATGCGTTGTACCGATCTAGCAACAGGTCACCGTGTTGACGAGCGTCTAAAAGCAGACGACGTTGTAGATACTGTTGAGATGACAAAGCACCCTGTAGCTTACTCATACGCAGATGGCGAAAACATCATCTTCATGGATACAGAAAACTTCGATCAGTACACCTTCAGCGCTGAAGAAATTGCTGATGAAATGCTTTTTATCACTGAAGAAACCCAAGGCCTACATGTCATCCTAGTGAATGAGAAAGCAGCTGGCCTAGAGCTGCCATCTGCCGTTGAGCTGGTTATTGAAGAAACTGACCCATCAATCAAAGGTGCTTCAGCTTCTGCCCGTACTAAGCCAGCACGTTTTGCTACTGGCCTAACAGTACAAGTGCCTGAGTACATTTCTACCGGTGAGAAAGTCAAAGTCAACGTTCAAGAACGTAAGTTCATGGGCCGCGCTGACTAATTTTTCGGTACACAGCCAATTTTATAAGGGAAGCATCTGCTTCCCTTTTTTATTGCTCCAATTAGCCAAAATAGCTGAAACTTGCACCTTCATATTGCTTGGGTATACTTCAGTTTCAATTAACAAATGACAGATAGAGTTCATGGACACACCAAACCTAATTTCTTACGACGATGTTATCGATGCTGCCTACGATATTTTCCTAGAGATGGCTGCTGATAACCTAGAGCCTGCCGACGTCTTGCTATTCACAATGCAATTCGACGAGCGCGGTGCTGCAGAGCTGGTTGAAACAAAAGATGACTGGGCTGAGCACGTTGGCTTTGACGTTGACAAAGAAGTGTATGCCGAAGTGCGCGTTGGTCTGGTAAATGAAGAAAATGACGAGTTGGACGATGTCTTTGCCCGTCTTCTTGTAAGCCGTGATCCTGACAACAAGTTCTGCCACATCTTGTGGAAGCGAGACTAAGCCAGAGCAAAGTTTAGAAAATTAAAAAGGCGGAGCCCATTAATGGCTCCGCCTTTTTCTTTGGCGTTAACTACACCAGAACCGGAGTATCATGGCGGCTACTATGGCGTACCCAAAGCAAACTCAGAACGACCAAAATAGCCATCACTGTCATTACAGCACCTAAGCTGTACTGATCTTCTGCTCGCATCATGGAAGCTGCCAGTGTTGCCAAACCTGCACCGAGGTTCTGCAGCCCACCTAACACTGCTCCTGCAGTACCGGCATGATGCGGAAACGGCTGGATAGCTGCCGTCGTTGCTGCAGGAAACAGTACCCCAGCACCGATGAAGTAGACAAAAGCACCACCAATCAAAGAGCTGACAGTTACCAAACCAGCCATGCCAGGGATGAAAATAGCCAATGCACCCGCAATAATAGCCAGCATACCTAAATACATGACACGGGTATTGCCAAGTTGCTTAGCCAGCACTGCTGACAACCAAGAGCCTGCCAAATAGCCCGGTAAAGGTAAGATAAACAGGATACTTACCGTTTTGGGGTCCAGCTTAAGCACACTCCCTAACAATACACCTGCTGCTGCTTCGAAAACGGCGATACCGGCGAAAGTAGCAATAAGGCACAGAACGTATCCCTGAAACCGGCGGTTACCAAG
>NZ_JACSOF010000296.1:0-1622 GCF_014349205.1 Photobacterium sp. BZF1 | reverse complement strand
TCATTAGACCTACAGGAAGAAAGTCAAAGAAATGTAGCGAGTTGTACCCCTGCTCAATCAATAGACCATTCACCACCAAATTAGTAGAAGTACCAATCAAGGTCAGGGTACCACCTATAATGGCAAAATAGGAAAGCGGTAACAGTAAACGGGAAGGCGCATAATCCTGACTCCGGGTTAAACCTGCCATCAAAGAGGCAACAACCGCGGTATTATTGAGGAAGGCTGAGCTAATTGAAGATAACAGACCTAACCGGGCCAATGTCATGCCAAATGTTGGGCGAAAAACCAGCTTCGTTACCCACACAAGAATACGGGTGCGCTCAAGGGCCAGTGAAGCCACTAATAGGAGTAAAAGCGTTACAACGGCTTGGTTGACACCGAAACTGAGCATTCTTGATTGCTCAATGTAACCAAGGAAATAGAAAAATAAAACTACCGCACTGAAAAGGATAGAAGCCCGCACCCTAGTAAAAATTAGGGCCAAAAATAACAAGGCAATCGTCAGTGCAACAATAAATGAAGGGTTCATCATATTTTTATTTAAGCGCCCGAAGGCGCTATAAGTTAGCTTACCGCTTTTAATTGTGAAGCAGAGTTAAACAAGGAGTTTAAGTAAGTTTTAAACTCTTCACCAAGGTTTTCGTGACGCAAGCCATACTCAACAAAGGCACGAAGGTAACCTTGTTTATCACCACAGTCATGGGATTTACCCGTCATGTGGAAAGCTTCAACAACTTCTTCAGCCATTAGCATATCAATGGCATCCGTTAACTGAATTTCATCACCTGAACCAGGTGGTGTAATCGCTAACTTACCCCAAATTTTTGATGAGAGTACGTAACGGCCAACAACGGCTAAGTTAGAGGGCGCATCTTCAATGGCAGGCTTTTCTACCATTGCCGTCATAGTATGAGAGTCACCTGCTTTCAGTTCTGCACCACCACAGTCAACCACACCGTATTTTGATACTTCAGACATAGGTACTGACTCTACCATAATCTGACTGGCTTTTGCTGCATCAAAACGCTTCAACATTGACGCAAGATTTTCAGTTGACTGATCAGCAGTGTATTCATCCAGAATAACATCTGGCAAGACAACAGCAAATGGCGCATCACCAACTAACGGTTTAGCACAGAGTACTGCGTGCCCCAAGCCTTTTGCCTGCCCCTGACGTACATGCATAATAGTCACATCTGGCGGACAGATAGATTGTACTTCATCTAGAAGCTGGCGTTTTACACGCTTCTCTAGCGTAGCTTCTAATTCAAACGAAGTGTCGAAATGGTTTTCGATGGCATTCTTGGATGAGTGTGTAACAAGCACAATTTCTTTAATGCCTGCAGAGACACACTCATTGACAATATATTGAATAAGCGGCTTATCGACAATTGGCAGCATTTCTTTTGGAATAGCTTTTGTTGCCGGAAGCATACGCGTGCCTAGCCCTGCCACTGGGATGACAGCTTTTTTTACTGTACTCATTTTTGTTCCTTGATTTTATTGGGGATATTATAATCAGCTGTAAGCTGTAAGCTGTAAGCTGTAAGCTGTAAGCTGTAAGCTGTAAGCTGTAAGCTGTAAGCTGTAAGCTGTAAGCTGTAAGCTGTAAGCTGTAA
>NZ_JACSOF010000295.1:0-1681 GCF_014349205.1 Photobacterium sp. BZF1 | reverse complement strand
TTCGGTGAGTATGAAAAGAAGGCCTAGGCCTTAAGAATGCGTCTCCGTGAAATCATATTTTGAGCTTTGCAGCCGATCAGCTCTTCGGCATCAATGCCTCAAGGGCGATTAGGGATAAATTGTAGATTGATAACTGAGATTGTAAGGGCTGGGTTGACGGGTAAAATTGCTCAATGTGAGAAGTTGGGTTGATAATGGCTCGATTGAATTCTTCATCGATCTCTACCCAAGATTCGAGGATGATCTCAAGTGCTTCAGTAATGATTGATAGAGCCATAATGTTGTTCATCTCATGTTTATAAAAAGGGAATGCGACATTGAACAACGTTGAACTCATAACTGAATTGCACCATTAAAGTAGCCGGATTTCTCTGTGGGTAAAAACTCATCTCGGATAGTAATTCAGAGATCGTTGGAGAAAATAGCTTCCTTCTCCATTAGCTGGTGTGTTTTGTTCAGATTGATGTTAAGACTAAACGGCACTTTTTACTTTGTGCCGTTTAACGAAGAAGCCTGTTGTACAAATTTCACAGCAATATTATTTCTTAATATGCTCAGCTACTTGTGATCATTAGGCTATATTATGACGCAACCAATTTATGTCGATGAGTACATTATTGCTCCCATACTTCTGTAAGTGGCCTGATTGTTTGGGTTAGAGCAAACCCGCTAGCACCGCTGTGAGGGAAACCTAATTTTGCCCAGAACTCACCCTCTCCAAAGTTGACGAATGCACCAATTAATTCAGTGCTGCTACTCTCAGCCAAATACTGAATTACCTTGATCAACTCCCGAGCATAACCTCTTCCTCTGTGTTCTTTTTCAATACAAAGGAGCTGGCAAATCAGCTTGGGGTTCATATTGCTACTGTCAAAGACGGTATCAACGATGATCCCTCCAACATTTTCGATGTAAAGAATCGAAACCAATTCTGGCTTCACCCATTGCATGTAATCTTCCTGCCAGCTGTTCTCAGAGTTGTAAATATCAACCAGCCAATCGGCAATCCGTTGCGCCGAAGGGTGTGTACCTGATATGCCTGTAAAATTAACTTCCATAATTCATTTTCCTAATTTTGGTATTTGAGCCATAAGCCAAGTCAGAGAATTCGATTTAGCATCAATTCCTTGAAGGGAAGCATATCGAACAGTTAACCCACCAAAAACTCGGCGTAACTGAATTAAAAAAATTTGTCCAAATTTAGGAGTCACCTTTCCCTTTTTAAGGGTAGATTTCAAAATCACAACCACAGTTAATCACTAAAGTGTTAGGTGCGCATTGTTAGAGGACGCGTCTCAGTTGTGAAGGGGAGATATTGGCGATCCCAACGCCTATAAGCTAATAGCTAGTAACACTATGATGACAAATTGCTATGGGGCTGCTTCCCGCTCATGTTATTCAGCGTTTGATGATGACTAGATCCGCTGATTTGTTGCTGTCGTCAAGAATCGTTCTGCGATTCGTGTTGTTAATGTTCTTGTATCCTTCTTCTCTTTTTTCAAAAAGAGGCGAGGGAGCAAAAGCAATGGTCATCTATTACTTCAGATGAGTGACTACATTGCTGGTAACTCTGTTCGATGGTTGAGTGATTTGATGGCTTGTCTGCCAGAGTAAGTTAGTGGTACCGATGATCTTCGGTGAGTATGAAAAGAAGGCCAGGCCTTAGGAATGCGTCTCCGTG
>NZ_JACSOF010000294.1:0-1700 GCF_014349205.1 Photobacterium sp. BZF1 | reverse complement strand
GAAGGCATCGTTTGATGTCACAGACGGATCTTCGAAGTTCTCCGGCTGTTGCAAAACTGGATCTGGTAGACGGCTAACATAAGCGTCACCAGCAATAAGTAGAAGAGGCAGACGGTTAGTGTGAGCGATACCGGCAGCGGTAACCATGTTGGTTGCGCCAGGGCCGATAGAGCTAGTTGCAATACCGATACGGCGACGCTGGTTAGCCTTAGCATACGCAATGGCCGCTGTTGCCATCGACTGTTCGTTCTGACCGCGCCAGGTTGGGATCTTATCTTCAATATTCTTTAGCTGCTGGCCAAAACACGTCACGTTACCGTGACCGAAAATCGCAAAGGCCGTACCGAAAAGTTGTTCTTTCTTTCCATCAATTTCAATCATTTGTGCTGCAAGGTACTTAGCAAGCGCTTCAGCAACAGTCAGGCGTACAGTATTCATTGTCTTCCTCGATAATCAGTACCCGATGGGGTATCCCTACCCCGGCCCACCTCCCAAATGGCGCAGCCGGGGATACTTTAGGGGGTAATCACCCCCAGGGGTTCTTTGTTACAGGCCGTACTTGTTCGCGTAGCCAGTGATGTTCTCGTAGGCTGTTTTAGCGAAAGTTAGTGGGTGTGCTTTAGCAGGGTCTTGCTCTGCTTCAACCAGTAGCCAGCCTTTGTAGTCGCGCTCTTTCAGTGCAGCGAAAACGTCGTCGTAGTCAACGTCGCCAGTACCAGGAACGGTGAATACACCATCAAGTACTGCGTTAAGGAATGATTTGTCTGCATCACGAGCGGCATTCATCACTTCTAGACGTAGGTCTTTAAAGTGCATGTGGCCGATGCGGTGGCCCCAGCGCTTGATCATGGTGACAGGGTTACCGCCGCCGTATGTGATGTGGCCTGTATCCAGTGTTAGGTGAACAGCATCGCCAGTCAGCTCCATCATGATGTTGATGTCATCTTCTGTTTCACAGATGGTGCCCACGTGGTGGTGGAAAGAAAGCTTGATGTCGTGCTCGTTAAGTAGGTACTCAGCAACTGTTGTTAGCTTTTCACAGTATGCTTTCCACTCATCCATAGTCAGGATAACGCGCTGAGAAAGTGGTGTGTTGATATCACCGTGAACCGTGTTGCTCACTTCACCAAATACCATTGCTTTACAGCCAGCAGCTTTAAGCAGCTTGATGTGCTCTTGCATTGCTGCGATTTCTTCTTCAGCGGTTAGCGTCATCAAGTTACCGCTGTACCAGCCTGAAGCCAGAACTAGGCCGTGCTTTTCTAGAAGAGGGATAAGAACTTCTGGCTCACGTGGGTATTTAGTACCTAGCTCAGTACCGGTAAAGCCCGCTTCTGCCATTTCACTCAAACATGTTTCCAATGGGATCTCGCCGCCCAGTTCAGGCATATCATCGTTAGTCCAAGTTAGTGGGCTGATTCCGTATTGCACATTGCTCATGTTTGTTCTCCAACAATAACTTAATAAAAATATTTAACGTGATGAGATAGCTTTTTTGTTCTTCGGGTTATGTCTTTCTCACATAAGGTAAAGAACTTCTCTCTCTTCACCAGTTCGCTTAACTTGGAAATTACTATAACCAAAAAAATCAAAATGAAAAATATTTTTCGAAGATTGAAAAGGATTTCATTTTTTTGGAAAAATCGGAAAAAACCCAGTCACCACGCGGCCTGAGACGATTTTTTGAGCAAGATCACAAA
>NZ_JACSOF010000293.1:0-1714 GCF_014349205.1 Photobacterium sp. BZF1 | reverse complement strand
GTTATTCTACTACCGGGTAAAGGCTTTGATGTGGTACACGGTTCAGTCCGAGTATCACTGGCGAACCTGACTCACCACGAGTACGAGTTGATTGGCCGCGAAACCCGTAAAGTGCTTGATGAGTACTACAACAACTTCGTGACTGCGACACAAGCATAACCACTATTAAGCTGCCGTTCCTACGGCAGCTTTTTTATTGCCTTTCAAAGATATTAACTAACCCTCCAATCGCCTCCCGAAATTTAACCCCCTCTCTACATATTATCCATGCAGCTTATATTCAATATCTCTTTATATAACTATGGCTTACACAACCAATTAACAAATAAAACTAAACAATGTTTAAGCCACCCCAAAGATACAATTAAAAACCCAATTAAAAACCACACCAAAATAAATACAAAACATTAAAAAACATAACTTTAAAAAATAAAGAGGATTCAATCATACAACAGCGAGTTTAGAAAAAACCCTTCCAAGCTTAATATACCCACACACCAAGAGAGTTGGCTTAAAGAAATTTTATAACCACCAATTTTCCAGTAATTAAGTTACGCCTTCTAAGAGTAAATATTATGACGACTGAAACTAAAACTATCGACTTTTCAAAATTTGCAGACCTAAGCCCTTTCGAACTGAAAGACAAACTGATTGAAGTGGCACAAACGGTACCTGATCGCACCCTGCTTGATGCCGGTCGTGGTAACCCTAACTTCCTAGCGACTTTGCCACGCCGTGCCTTCCTGCGTCTGGGTGACTTTGCCCTTGAAGAGTCTGAGCGTACCTACTCTTACCTTAACGGTGGTTTCGGTGGCATTCCTGATGGATACGGGATTGTTGAACGTTTCGATACTTTTGCCAAGCAGCACGCCAACGCAGAAGGTGTTCAGTTCCTACAAAAAGCGCTGAGCTACACCAAAGACCGTCTGGGCATTGATAAAGATATCTTCCTGAACGAGCTAGTGAATGCCTTCCTTGGCTGTAACTACCCAGTGCCAGATCGCATGCTGACCAACATCGAGCAAGTTGTTAAGCAGTACATCGGCCAGGAAATGTACGGCAAACTGCCAATGACTAATGATTTTGACCTGTTTGCAACCGAAGGCGGTACCGCCTCAATGACTTACAGCTTCCAGTCTATGTTCAACAACGGCCTGCTGAAAAAAGGTGACAAAATTGCCCTTATCACGCCAATTTTCACGCCGTACCTGGAAATCCCAGAGTTGGCAGAATACGAGTTGGAAATTGTTGAGCTACGTCTTGACGAAGTGACCTGGCAGCTACCAAAGTCAGAAATTGCCAAGCTTGAAGACACTGACATCAAACTACTCTGTGTAGTGAACCCGGCTAACCCAGCGTCAGTGAAAATGTCTGACGAAACCCTGGATAACATTGCCGAGTTGGTGGAGACCAAACGCAAAGATCTATTCATCATCACTGATGATGTATACGGTACATTTGCTGATGACTTCGTCTCTCTCTTTGCAAAATGTCCGTACAACACGCTATGTGTGTACTCGTTCTCTAAGTACTTCGGTGCAACAGGCTGGCGCTTAGGTGTTATTGGTATCCAACACGACAACGTATTCGACGATGCACTACGCATGCAGAGCGAAGAGCAAAAGCTACTGCTGGATGAGCGCTACAAAACACTGACACCAGAACCACGCACTATCAAGTTTATTGACCGCATGGTTGCCGAGAGCCGTGGCGT
>NZ_JACSOF010000292.1:0-1746 GCF_014349205.1 Photobacterium sp. BZF1 | reverse complement strand
TGCTGCCAAACGGCCACCAACAGAGAAAGTGTTAGTGCCATCGTTATAAACTTCCAATGCATGTACAGACGATGATGCTGCCGCTGCTGCCACTGCTAGGGCAATTACCTTTTTATTCATTTCTTAGATCCTAATATTTTAATGGTGTGTCGCACCTTGTAAGTGCTTGTTTTCATTTTTGAATACTAAGTTCCGTAGTAATAGTGAAATGTTCTTAATAGGCAGGTTTTAAAGAAAAATTTATAGGTAAGTGTTTGTTTTTAAAGGTTTGGTTTTTTGTGTTTTTACGTTTTTTACAGGCGACATTTCACTGCCTTGGCGCAAGGATGTTAACGGTAGTGCCATCGCAAAAAGTTATTTTTCCAGCTTTTGAGTTTTAGAATTTTTTGCTATTGGGTGGGGCTATATGTTGCTTTGAAAAGGTGGGGGATATGAATCAATTTCGACCTTACGGAAGGGCAATTTAAAAAAGGGGCACGTCTATCGTGCCCCAAAAAGATCAAATCATTTGACCAAAAAGACAATGAACGAGTAAAGGCATTGCAGCCTTTACTCATGTTATGTGCCGCAGGGGCAAATGCTTAGAAGTTGTAGCGGGCAAGAATAGCAAACACATTGTCTAGATCGGCATCAGCACCGGTGTTTGTTTTGCTGCTTGTATCTATCTTGTACTCAGTTGCGAAAATCATTGGGCCGACAAAGTAAGCGGCACCAATTGTTGAATAGGCATATTTAGCGCTTGAGTTATCGTCTTCAAGCAGGTTGTAGCCACCCAACAGTTGGAATTGGTCGAACGTATAAGAAGCAAATAGCTCGTAGCCCGTCGCTGACTTGATCATACCGTTGCTGGTAACGCTGCTGCTGGTGAAATCAGACTTGCTGAATGCGGCATTGGTCTTTTCACTTTGGTGGTTACGGAACTCACCATAGTTTGCTGCAACATAGATAGCGCTTGTCTCATAAGAGATTACAGCGTTGGCAACACGAGCATCTTCGCGATCGTCGAACTTAGTTTCGCCGTACGCACCGCTTAGGCTAAGGATGCCTGCACCAAGGTCAAACTCGTAGCCAGCCATTGCCTGGTAACCGTAATCACGATCGTAACCGCCGATTACATTACCTGCTGTATCACGTTGTAGGTTTGAGTCTTGGAATTGGTACTGAAGACCCACTTGTAGGCCATAGAAGTTATTGCGGTACTGGATAACATCATCCGCACGACCAGAACCATGAACACCACCGTCACCAGAGATGCCATCGTAGTTACCTGCTGTGTCACCACCGTTGATCCAGAAACGGTCAGTTTTACCAGTTACGTCGTAACGTACAGACCAAGCTTTACCCAGTGTGAAGTTACCGAAATCTTCATGGTCTGCCGAAATGAAACCTAGACGGTTGCTAATATTGCTACCATCGTTGCTGTTAGCTAATGCGTTATAGGCCCACTCAGCACGAGTGCCGATATCCCAACCATTCTCTAGGGCGTGGGTAAAGCCAAAGTTAATACGTGAAGACTGGTTATTTAGGCTCGAGTCCCCATCAGCAAACTTTGCGCTTATCGCTAGGCGACCACCTACCGAAAAAGTATTTGTTCCATCATTATATACTTCAACTGCGTGTACTGAAGATGATGCTGCCACCGCTGCTACTGCTAGCGCAATTAGCTTTTTATTCATTTTTTATTTCCTGTATGTATTTGCATAAAGCACAGGTTTAGTGCTCGTTGATATTTTTATTACTAAGTTC
>NZ_JACSOF010000291.1:0-1777 GCF_014349205.1 Photobacterium sp. BZF1 | reverse complement strand
CAAACCACAAATTTGTATTGCAACAGGATTAATAGCCGTTATGTAAAATGGCATTTTCCAACCTACTGTTGAATAAGTTCTGCCTATTAAAACCTTCAATATTAGCTTCTATATCAAGCACTGTTTCAACTTTGATTGCGGTATTATCAGCAGAGTTTTGAACTACTGTACCTATTGCATCCTGCGATGATCCTATACTGGCAATATTATTCTCACCGACACTAATGACTTTCAGTGGGTCATCATAGTCATAAGTCCGCATGCCATCATTGCTGCTCAAAATACCATTACTGATAGTAAAGTCTGCAATGTGCGTGTTTAAAACGGTTTCACCATTAACTTCTGTTGTTACAGAGAGGCCAATGTTAATTATATTATCATTAATTGATACAAAACCGCCCCTGAGTGTGGACATTTCGTCATCAGAAAGGGTTGTCAATCCCAAGTCATCGATACTAAGAAAACCAATAGATGCATGCGTAATAAGAGCAGAAGCTCCTATTGTTGATGCGACAATTAACCGTGTTAACCTTTTCATACTAGCCTCTAATAATCATTACTACCAGGCAGAGTAATACTAAACGTTGATAATGAGTCTCTTACAACAGCCTCTGACACGGGTGATGGATTATATATATTATAATTATCTGCTGTGATAAAACTTCCACGCCCTTGTTCAACGCGGTTTTTTACCAGCAATACCGTTCCTTTGTATACTTGTTTGAAGTCCTTGATTGGAATCAATAGAGTACCTCTAGATGGGTCTCCGAGAATAACATTCTCCTGGTTCATTCCTTTAATCACTACAAAATGCATATAGCCATCAAAATTAACAATAGTTATTGCAGGGATTCGTAGGTCATGGAATTTTTCTAGGGGTATGTTGTAACCATTTGCATCAAGACCAACTGAGTTCATATAGTTTTTCATATCTAGCATTGAAAAACCTTGCTTCTCTATCTGCTCTTTGTTTCCATGCTCGAACATGAACTCAAATATAGTGTTCTCTTGTGATTCGATATCGTAATGATAGGTCAGTAGTGACGCAACGGCTGCTGAGCCACAACTAAAATCATATTGCTGCCTGAACACATCACCAAATAATTGTTCTTGGTAACTTTTCACTTTTACATTATATCCCCCCCGATTAGGGAAATAATCTAATGCATAAATACTTGATGATGCTAATACGCTGATAAGCACGATAATTGATTTTTTCATACGTTAACGCCTATCAAACAACATAAAATTACGACACCTACTTACAGGAGAAAGCAAGAAAGGGCCTTTCGGCCCTTAAATCTTAGTATGAGCCGCCACCACCAGGAAGGCTTGCTCCACCTGAGCCAACAAGCGCTGCGTTTGTGCTTGTAGTTTGTTGTACCATTGAGTTATTACCCACGTTCTGACCAGCGATGTTAATACCAGAAGCATTCTGGTAACCCACATGCATGGTATTGGTGTGCTCAACCATTACATCTGTGCCAGCACTTCCTTTACAACATGCACCGCCATAGGTCACTGTGTTACCCATCACTGCACCGTCTACCATCGACTCTGCCAGTAGCTCATCCCACTCATGATGGCCTTTTTCTTTGATAGACCAGTCATTTTCGGAATTGTCTTCTAGAGTAACCTCGTGAGAGTTACCTACGTTCTTCATAATTAGCTTATCGTTATCTTTGTTGCCAACGTAGTCTTCGGTGTAGGTTTTATTCAAATTAGCTTCAGCGTTCAGTACAACTGTATCGTTAAAGCTTCCTTCAATGGTGACATC
>NZ_JACSOF010000290.1:0-1820 GCF_014349205.1 Photobacterium sp. BZF1 | reverse complement strand
ATACTTTACTTTTATTTATCACTATTTCTTTAATTTTTTCTGGTATATATTCATGGTAGGTTTCTTGAGCATAGCGGCTAACTGTAATTATTTTTTTGCAATACTTAATTGCTCTTTCGTAAAAAAATTTATATTGAAATAATAGATGCTTTTTTGTTCTTTTCTCAAAAAAAAATTTTGAATCCGTACCATGTATCAAGATTATGCATTTACTAAGCGTTTTCTTTGAAAAAAAAATGCCTGCAACATATGCAGATAGGTAGTCATTTAATACGATAACAGGCGATTTACTTACTGCCTCACATTTTTTTAAAGCCTTAAAGTAATTATAAATCCATACTATTCGCTTTTGATTTACTTGTATATGTTCAATTTCTTTTTCATGAAATCCACTACCACCTGAAATTAGAGTAAGATTATATTTTGATGAATAAAGATGATTTTTGATCAGTCTTGCGACAATTCCTGCCCCTCCACCTGAGGGTGGATATTCATCTGATATCAATAGAACTCTGTTATTATCAAACATTGTCAAATCCCATAATTAAATTTGTATTATACTTACCCAATAATAATTTTTTGAAACAACTAATTATATTTATACCATAATTGTTTTTTAAGAGACAACAGATGCCGAGTTCTCACCCCTTGCCTAATTATATATTCAATGACTAAATCAACACATGAATTATTAGCCAATCCTACCTGCATAAAGGTATAAGGCATTCATTAGACCAATTAATAACACCTCATCTGTCATATCTCCTGCATTCAGCATGAAAAAGGTTCAACTAATTTAGGCAATAACACCGAGTTAAGTTGAAAGAAAGCCCAAACTTAAAAACATTATTACTTAGTCAAATATGTCAAAAAGGTTAGCCATAAAATGGTTCTACATTCAGATTTCAAACTATTGTAATATTCATTAGTTCTGTATAAATAATCTAGGAAAAATTTTTGAAAAATCAATTTTTAAAACCTCTGCAGGAATAATTGACTTCTTTTCCCCAATATGAGTATAAGAGATATAAAACTGTGATGGATTATCTGAATACTCAAAGAAACACTTATTTAGCGTATCTTTCCAGGTCATAAAATGCAAATACATGATTTCACCGCCTTCATTCCCTTCTTCATAAAGCCTCCCTTCACTCCACCTCCATTTATTTATTACATTTGGTACTATAGATGGCTTTTCTCTAGGTACTTTATAATTAAGCATGAAATCAGGCCAGTATATGCGCAAGTTATTACCAGCAGAAATTTCTGATTGTATCAAATCAGTCATTCTATTTTCATCATAATGAAAATTATCTTCAGACTCAAAAACAAATTCATACTCATGATGTTTTGTGTACAATGAATTTATAGATTCATTGTTACGGTATAACGTAAAGTGACCAGCGATTCTATTCTTTCTTGTTGTAATGATATCATAATTGTTGAGTAAGTCAGGTGTGATAAAATCTGTTATTTTCCCAAAAATAACATCCATATCACAATGCCCCCAGAAGTCATAGTTTTTTATTTCGTCTTGAAATATATGACCAAAAGCTGGTTTCAAGTCACAAATTTTATAAGGCCGAATTAGCTTGACGTTTAGCCCTGTGACTTTTTTTGTCTTAAGTTCAAGGTCATTAAGCGTACTGGAAACAAATCTTACATTATTAGGTGAATCCTCTGGGATTTCGCAGTCAGTAGGGATAAGCCAATTGATATCTGGATTAGCTTTACACGATAAAAGAAAAGCAGGGAACCATTCAGGCCATTTCCCATAGTAAGGAATAATAAATAATATATTGTATTTATTCACTTCGTTC
>NZ_JACSOF010000289.1:0-1934 GCF_014349205.1 Photobacterium sp. BZF1 | reverse complement strand
AAAAATGTGTTTTTCAACCTCATACATGGCTTTTCAATATAACGCCATGAAAGCATTGCACATAATGTAGTGAGGAAAGTAGATAAAAAGAAAAGTACCCATGCGGATGGGGCAAAATACATCACCAAAAGCTGCTGAATTGGGAAAGAATAGATATACAGCCCATAGGAGTAGTCACCTAGTTGATTATACTTAAGAATAGCCCCTTTCAGAAGGTAAGCAAAAGCAAGAGTTGTATAGCATAGGGTTGCTGGCCAAATTAGTTTGGCAATACTCATATCTTTCACGATTAAGTATCCCGCCACAACGATTGCAGTAGTTATCCAAGTCATTCTAATATTGTGGCGAAGTAAGTAAAAAGCCACACCAGTGTAGAACATAGTGATAAGCTTTAGGCTTACAGGTGATATGACTTCGATACCAAATATGTGTCGCGCCCCCCAACCTGCGTACGCAATAATACATGTAACTACAAGCAATTTTAAAATATGCTTTTTACTTAAAATAAACAACCCTAGGATACTGGAGTACATTAGTACTTCCCAAGGTAAACTCCATAATGAGCCATTAACTGCAACAGGGTATGGTAAATCTTGGAATACCCCAGGCAGAGAAAATTGAATTATGGTATCAAACAGAAATATGTTGTTGAATAAATAAAACTTAGTCTCTGGATGAGTAAGGTATTCTAACAAGCCCAGATTAGTGGACAAAGGACCAACGATAAGAATACAAAACAGTATTGAAGCCAATAATGCTGGAAATATTCTGAAAAAACGTGAAATTGTAAAGGTTTTAATACTATTTCGATCTATTAGACTTTTTGTAACTAAAATACCACTTAAAAGAAAGAATATATCGACAGCCATTTTAGATATGGCCGCTCCGAAAAAAACAGAAATGGGGTCTCCTTTATTTGCACTTCCCTCGGCTAAGCCAAAACTGTGAGAAAAAATGACGGCTAAAGCAGCTAATGTCCTGATTAATTTAAAGTTATTATCTTTAATTTGCAGATTAAATTCCAAGGTATTCACTAACTTCTCCGAGGTGATTTTTGCTTTTGCTGCGTTGTGTGAAGGCAAGTGTATGATATTTAATATGTGTTATCTTTAATCAAGGATTAAACTCCAGTAAACAAGCAATCCCAATAGTATAGTTAGTTCAGCTAACTTTTGGGTGATTTTCTCTTATAATTAGTGAAAAGTATTGATGTTTATATTTAAATGATACATTTATGATATTTTTACTTCATACAGAAAATATCAAAAGGTGTTTGATTTGTTAGTTTTACCATGTTTTTTGATATATTCTCGGACGTCTACCGAACTATTATATATTTCAAGTAGCTAGATTAAGAATAAACTGGGGGGAGGTTAGCAAGAAACATTTTTCGGGTAATGTGTATAGGTAATTTATGCGGTTCTAGCTTAGTTTAGTTCGTTTTACTTTCGCAGGTGTACTATCTGTCTTTTGCTTGATGTTACCTTGGTAGTTAGATGGTAGAATTTACTTGCTGAGTCCGACTCTTGTCTTTCATTGAGAATTGACACAACAATGGTACTTAGCCAAGGTCTGACTAAGTACCAATAATAGTGAGTTCTGTATCAAGGGCATCATACTGAATATAGCGCTCTATAATTCGTATTCAGTTGCGAACCGTTAAGATCTCGTTTTCATGTGCAACAGGTCTGAACAAAAATAATCCCAATTATTGCTTATTCAACTCAAGCTCCATTTTCAAAGCTTCAATTTCATTACGTAGTTCCTTGTTTTCTGCTTTTAGCTGATCTACAAGGTTGATTGGTTCGCTTTCTTTAACTGTTTTTGAAGAGGACAAAAATGTGTTTTTCAACCTCATACATGGCTTTTCAATATAACGCCATGAAAGCATTGCACATAATGTAGTGAGGAAAGTAGATAAAAAGAAAAGTACC
>NZ_JACSOF010000288.1:0-1940 GCF_014349205.1 Photobacterium sp. BZF1 | reverse complement strand
AGAGTGATGTCATGATGATCATTCAAATAATGAGCACATGTTAGACCAGAGATCCCACTACCTATAATTGCTATTTTCATGAGGTTTTTCCTGTCATACGTTTCACGGTAGCCAATTGCAGCCTAATAGGTAGCAAGGCGATAAATTTTAAGAACAAACTAAACTTGAGCGGGAAATGAATTTCTTTTTTCTTCGCTGCTATACCCTCACGAATTTTTTCTGATGCGAATTCTGGCGACATTAGCATGGGCATCGCAAAATCATTTTTGTCAGTCAATGGGGTTTTGACAAAACCTGGGCTAACTAAACTGACAGTGACACCTTTATTTGCCAGGTCAATTGCCAAGGTATTTGCGATATAGGCAATCGCAGCCTTTGAAGAGCCGTATGCTTCTGCTCGTGGTAAAGGGATATAAGACGCCGTTGAACCGATAATGACGAGGTGAGTGTTTGAATTAAACGATGATTGCAATGCTTCAATACAATTAAGCAAGCCAAATATATTTACCTCATAGACACGACGAAACAAAGCCACATCAATATGACCATGCTCGATGTACTCACAGGTTCCGGCATTTAAAATGACTAAATCTGGTACATCATCTAAAGCCGATAATTTCTCGTGCACATCTTGATTATTAGTAACATCGAAATTAACCGTCGTGATATTGTCATTTAACTCGGATAATGCCTGTAAACGTTCTGCATTTTGCCCACAACCAAGTACAGACCAGCCATTATTCGCATAGTCAATAGCAAGTTGTTTGCCGATACCTGAACTGGCACCTGTGATCAGTACTTGTTTGTTATTGGTCATTTTTACAATCTCGCTTTAATTTTGCGAACAATAGGTCCCAGCAGTGGGATCCCTTCATACAGCATTTGGCCCATATCGAAGTAATCACGGTGATGGATAACTTTGCCGTCAGCAAACACTAATCTCGAACAACCATTAACCAAGCGACTTTTTCCTGACTGTAACTTTGGATGTTGAAATGTCATCACCCATTGCACGTACGCTGTGTCGCCATGACACACTTGCTCAGTTATATTGAAACTGCAGTAATCCACTGCATCGAATAAACGAGCAAAATAATCCGAAAGTTGCCCCCAACCTTCCATACGATGAGCCGGATCCTCAAAGACAATATCGGCGTGATAGATATCTTTTAATTCAGACAAATCTTGCTTATCGAGATTTTGATAAGCTGCAACGAACTTATCTGCTAACGCTATATTTTGCTCATCCATAAAAACTCCAGAACGCTCAAGGGCTATTAATGATAGTTACCAGAGGTGCACTCACATTTCCTTAGCTGTCTTAAATGCACTGATTGCCTGTAATCTTGCCTGCTTGTGATCAACAATCGGCTTGGGGTAATTGAGACTATCACTACCTGCCCATAAATGTGGCTGATGAATATACTTATCTGGCACGTCTTTTAACTCATACAACCAAGTACGGATAAATTCTCCTTTTGGATCAAAGCGTTCACCCTGTGTCGTGGGGTTAAATACCCGAAAATAGGGCTGTGCATCTGTCCCTGTTGACGCAGCCCACTGCCAACCGCCATTGTTTGACGCAAAGTCACCATCAACGAGCTGTGACATAAACCATTGCTCACCCGCCTGCCAGTGAATAAGTAGATCCTTGGTTAGAAAACTGGCGGTTATCATCCTTAATCGATTGTGCATCCACCCCGTTTGCTTCAACTGGCGCATAGCGGCATCGACAATGGGGAAACCCGTCATACCTTGTTGCCATGCGACCAAAAGTTCACTCGATGATTGCCAGTGCACTTTATTGGTCCATTGCTGAAAAGGTTGATTACGGCAAAGCTCAGGGTATGCAACGAGCAAGTGGCGGTAAAACTCACGCCAGATAATCTCATTGAGCCAACTAAAGGCACCGCTTTCAGGTTCATCCAAACACATTGGAC
>NZ_JACSOF010000287.1:0-1953 GCF_014349205.1 Photobacterium sp. BZF1 | reverse complement strand
CGGCCTCCGTCCTCTCACACCACCGTACAAGCGTGAGTCGCATACGGCGGTTCCGAATATACTTTCAGTGACTCGTACCCATCTCGCAACGAGTACAGACCCAACTCCTTGAACCATTTTGTTGGCATAGCGTGATTCACCTGCGGCGTTAATGCCAAGTGCCACCAACCTTTGTCTGACATCGCTACCTTCCACGCATTTCGCTCTGTTACACCTTGTTGCTGTAACCATGTCGCTATGCCGTATCTACGTTTGCGCTGCTTTAGCCGGTAACACCTTAGACGTCGCCGTGTCCATTCGTCCAAGCGCTGCATGCTGCTTTTCCGTATGGCGAGTTTGAAGTAGTGTTGCCAACCTCTTAGGTATTGAGTTAACTCGGTTATGATAACCTTCAGCTCTCGACCTCGGTTTCGCTTCGTTATCCGCCGCACTTGCTTCTTCATTTGAGCTTGCGCTGGCTTCGATATATGGATAGTTCCATTTACCTGGAAGCGATGGCTTAGGTAAGCCCGCTCTGTCACTCTTGTCGCTGCGCTCTTCTCTCGGTTTACCGTGAGTTTCAGTTTCTGCTCCAAGAACTCCGTTATCGACTCTTTCACTCGATGAGCGGCTTCCTCACTACGCACGTAGATTTGGCAGTCGTCTGCATATCGACAGAACTTATGCCCTCTACGCTCTAACTCTTTATCCAGTTCATCTAATACGATATTGGATAGTAACGGAGATAATGGCCCACCCTGTGGTGTACCTCGTTGTCTCTGTTCAACTAACCCGTTTCGCATTATGCCTGCCTGTAGATATGACCTGATGAGCTTCAACACTCGTTTATCAGCAACATCCTGTGACAGTCTGTGCATCAGTCTATCGTGGTTCACTGTGTCGAAGTATTTCGCTAAGTCAATATCTACTACATAACCTCGCCCTTCTCGGATATAGCAACTCGCTGCCGCGAGTGCATGATGAGCACTGCGATTGGGTCTAAATCCATAACTGCTATTGGAGAACTTAGGTTCATAGATATCTGACAGGACTGAGGTGATAGCCTGTTGGACTACTCGATCAAGAACTGTTGGGATACCCAGTTGCCTAACGCCACCACGAGGTTTAGGGATTTCTACACCCAGAACGGGATGAGGTTGATAGCTTCCATCCAGAAGGCTCTGGCGAAGCACTTGCCCGTTTGAAGCTTGTCGAAGCATTGAGATGGTCGCATCAATATCGAGTTTATCGACACCTGCGCATCCTTTGTTCTTCTTCACGCGTCTAAGGGCGTGATTCAAGTTAGTTGAGGAGCCGATTTGCTCCATCAACGAAGTTGAGGTCACCAAGACTCGTCCTCCTGTCTACGCCGACCATGCTTGTCATTCTCCGTTTCCATGAGCTTTACTTGCGGTATCGCCCATTGGGACGTAGAGATGGGTTTCATCTTGCTATGACTCCACATGATTGAGTGTCTAGTGACTGCTTCTTGATATATTCAGTTCAGGCCTTCCCTTGAGTTGTACTTCCTCAAGGTACTATGCCTTCTGCTGACTTCTTACCACCCGTCACGCAGCATCACTACTGCGTTAGTCTCATCTGAGACAAGCGATAAGATATCCCGAGGTAAGGCGTTGTTCTTTCGCTTGGTCATGCCTGATTTACCTATACACACTTCCCGTCGAGGCATTGGGCTATTCTATCTATTGCTAGGTTACCCAAGTTGCATAGGCCTACTATCAGGTTTCTGTTCGTCACAACCAAGTTTTGCCATTTGCTTCCTTCAGATTTCACCTCACGGTGAACACCCTTGCATAGGCTAACGGTTCTCGCTCGACTGAGCCCGTAGAGGACTTTCACCTCCTAGATCAACGCCATGCTCGGCGCAATCGAGTAGGAGGAGGCCTCACGGCCTCCGTCCTCTCACACCACCGTACAAGCGTGGGTCGCATACGGCGGTTCCAAGGTATACTA
>NZ_JACSOF010000286.1:0-2040 GCF_014349205.1 Photobacterium sp. BZF1 | reverse complement strand
TATTAACGGTCATCTGTGTTACAGCTTCAATTAGCATTAAGTTGCAAGAGAGTAAGCCATTATCTGAGTAATAATGGCTACATAAAGTATCTCACCCGACAACATTGAACTGTTTACTGGCTGTCCTGTTCTTTCATGAACAACATCAGGCTGTCGATATCGGTGTCGCTGAGTTGAAAGTTTGGCATGCGAACTCCGTTGTATTGCTTCAGCATTGCGATAGCAACAGGGTCTTCTTCTAACATGGTGTCTGTTTCTTTAAGCCAGCGACGCAGCCATGCTTCTTTGCGACGTTCTGTCACGCCTGATAAATTCGGGCCAAGCATTTCATCGCTGTCGGAATATGAGTGGCACGTTGCGCATCGAGTGCGATAGAGATATTTGCCATGGGATTCTTCATCCAGCTTTGGTGCTTGGTCGTATGAGGCGAGTTGTTGGCTATCTGGTGACTGCCAATTATGCAACCAATCACCAATCATAGCGGCGAGAACAGCGGTATCTTCATAAGGCGAGCGTTTCATCCAGCGTCCAGTGGCTTCATTGCCGATTATTAGGCTCAAATTGTGATCAAGTTGACCATCGTCGGAGATGACCAAATCATCGATTGATAACCCCAGCTTGGTTCTGAGCTCATCAATTTCGTCTTTCTTGCCTGTTAGAAAAAGCCAGCCAGGGCCAATTTGATATTGTTTCGCATACTCATTGAGCCTATCAGGCGTGTCGTATTCAGGATCGATGGATATAGAATAAAAGAAGATGTCTTTGCCGACTCGATCCCCTAGTTTTCGCTGCAGGGCAACAAGCCTTGCTGTTTCCATTGGGCACATATTTTGACATCGGGTAAAGATGAAATTAATGAGAACAACTTTGTCTCTGAGTAGGTCATTATAGAAATTAACTTTGGTGTTGTTGTGTGTCGTGAGTTCAGTATTAGGGAAGTAGTTTTCACGCCATTTGGCGGTAAAGGCTGGGGAGCTATTTAACAGAAGTATAAAACCACAGATTACCAAAATTGGCAGTGATTTATTTATTTTCATTATCATATCTCCTTGGTGGCATCAGTCATTGATGCCACCTGTTAAACGTTTTTCGTCAATCTGAATTAATCGTCGTTAAAGTCTTCTTTTGCATCTTCATCGCCGGTTTTATAGGTGGGAAGAGTGAAAGAATCGACATACTTTACGCCCTCCCAACTCGGCATAGGGCTGCGTATAGGTATGGCTTGATTCGGGTTCTCAATATCCCAGCGAAGTAGCTGTGCATGATCTTCATGTTGGGTGTTATGGCAATGCTTCACGTAACTGCCCATAAACTCCCGGAAACGTATTGCGATGGTGATTTCCCGACTGCTGTTGACCTCGTCACCTAGCCGATAAATATCTTTTCTTGCCCAGCGTTCCCATTCTGGTGGTTTTTCACCGTCCTTACTGAGGATCTGACCTTCTTCAAAATGGACATGGATAGGGTGGCTCCAGCCGCCGCCAGTTTTGAAATGCCAGATTTCTACAGCGCCGACTGTCGGTGCCGCAGATACCCGGCGAGGATCAGCCGTGAGGCCCTGGCCACCATCGGTTTTTATAGTCCAAGGTGAGGTATCGGTTCCGCTGCTGCGACCGAAGTCAAATGTTCGGTGCGTGGCATTGGCTAACTCTTTTTTGCTGAACTTAGGCAAAGGGATCATTTTCTTTTTCCCTTTGACATAGTCGGCTGGGTTCATGCTGAGATCTTTGCCTTCGTATTCATGAACCCTGACTTCAAGGAACTTACCTACGGCTGGGTCACAAGTGTTACCTCGTTCAAATGGGTCATTGAATGCCTTTTTGCGACCAAGTGTGCCTTCGGGTTCTCGGCCGTCTTTGTGCTCCATCAAGTTAACGAAATAGATCTTGGTATCTTTTTCAAATTGGCTGAAGTCGATAATGATGTCGTAACGCTCTGCAATTGCTTGGGTAGGAAGTACACCATTTGCAAAGTACACACTGTGCTCCATGATGTTGCCATCGTTGGCGATCATATATAGGGGAACGGGCTCTCTATCCT
>NZ_JACSOF010000285.1:0-2077 GCF_014349205.1 Photobacterium sp. BZF1 | reverse complement strand
TCGTCAATGCCGGTGAAGCCAGAAGCTTATGTTTTGAAGCATTGGCCAAAGCGCGCAAGCATGAGGTGCTGGCGGCCAAGGGCTTGCTTAAACAAGCAAAAGAGTGCCTCAATCGCGCCCACTTGATCCAGACCCGGTTGATTGAAGCCGATCAGGGGGAGGGTAAAGTAAAAATGACCTTGGTGATGGTACATGCCCAAGATCATCTGATGACGACCATCCTTGCCCATGAGTTGGCAACAGAAATGGTTGCGATGCATGAAAGGTTGCTTGAAAAATAAGGACGGATTATGACCCAATCTCTTAAATTGGCCATTATTGGTGGTGGTAGCAGCTATACGCCAGAGCTTGTCGAAGGGGTACTCAAGCGACTCGGCAAACTCCCTGTAAAGGAAATGCACTTTGTCGATATTGAGGCGGGAAGGGAAAAGCTAGAGGTTATTGCAGGGCTTACTCGGCGGATGGTGGAAAAAGCCGGTGCTGACATTGAGATCAAGGCATCACTGGATCGCCGGGCTGCGATTAAAAATGCTGATTTTATTATGACCCAATTCCGGGTTGGTGGTTTACAGGCAAGGGCAAACGATGAACGTATTCCTATTGAATATGATGTGATTGGCCAGGAGACGACAGGCCCCGGAGGTTTTGCCAAAGCGCTGCGCACCATTCCAGTCATCTTGGATATTTGCAAGGATATTGAGGAATTAGCGCCTAATGCGTGGATGCTGAACTTCACGAATCCTGCAGGGCTTGTGACAGAAGCTATCCAGAAATATACCCGCGTTAAATCCATTGGCTTATGTAATGTGCCCGTATCGATGCAGATGATGATTGCTGAGATGATGGCATGCCCACCGGAGAAGCTCTCGCTCGAGTTTATTGGTTTGAACCACCTTGTTTGGGCCTACAGAGCATGGGTAGATGGTCAAGATGTGACGGCTGAAGTGTTGAAGAAAGTTGGTGACGGCCAGAACTTCAGTATGAATAACATCTTTGAGGAACCTTGGGACCCTGACTTTCTCAATGAGTTAGGTGCCATTCCTTGTCCTTACCATCGTTACTTCTACCAAGTGGATGCGATGCTAGCTGAAGAAAAGGAATCTGCAAATGAGGGTGGTACACGGGCTGAGCAGGTAATGAAAACCGAAGCTGAGCTCTTCGAGTTATATCGCGATCCCAGTCTTGCGGATAAGCCCAAACAGCTTGAAATGCGCGGTGGAGCCTACTATTCGGATGCCTCTTTGAACTTGGTCGATGCAATTTATAACGATCGTAAAACGATCCATGTCGTCAATGTGGCGAACAATGGCACGATTTCAAGTTTGCCCAATGATGCGGTTATTGAATGCAGCGCTGTTGTGGGGAGTTGGGGGGTAAGACCTTTGGCTGTCGGTTCGTTAAGTCCTGCCATCACCGGCTTGATCCATCAGGTTAAGGCGTATGAACAGCTTACGATTGAGGCTGCTGTTGAAGGGAGTTACAGCAAGGCTTTAATCGCCTTGTCGAGTAACCCGTTAGTGCCAGATATTACCCGTGCTAAAGCTATTCTTGAGGACATCCTGCGTACAAATCATGATTATCTGCCCAGTTTTGCTTAATTGATTATGAGGATTGCGGCAGAGAGGGCTGAGCTCTTTGCCGCCAAGTGTAAAGAGGGATCTTATGCATGTAATTTTCAATGCGGACGACTTTGGTTTGACCCCGGGTATTAACTTGGGGATCGGGCAAGCTTGCCAATATGGAGTGGTCCGTTCAACAACAATGATGGTGGGGATGGCGGCAGAGCAACATGCCTTGCAGCTTGCATCAAATCAGCCATCGCTAGCGGTGGGGTTGCATCTACGGTTTACTGCGGGAACGCCTTTAACTCCAGCGACCTCGGTTGTCGGCAATGATGGTTTTTTTTTAGCCAAAGAGACTTTCTGGCAAACGCAAATATTCAAAGAGCAAGAAATTGCTGATGAGGTCATTGCACAGGTTGAGCGTTTCTTGGCTACCGGGCTGCCACTTAGCCATATAGATAGCCACCACCATGCACATATGCACCCTAAATTATTGCCTGTTATTGAAGAGGTTG
>NZ_JACSOF010000284.1:0-2167 GCF_014349205.1 Photobacterium sp. BZF1 | reverse complement strand
ATATCGAGGATACAGTTACTATCCACAGTATGGTTGGTTAAGTTCGGTGACGATATATATGTAAAGCGGTAATCGGTATCGACTTCCCAAAACCAATCACCCACGGTCTTTGCGAAGTCTTTGAATCGCTGCTGGCTATGCGTGAGTTCTTGAGTACGTGCAGTGACTAGTGACTGAAGACGTTCACGGTAGTCAATATCGATAATTGCGCGCTCCAGTAGAGGTCTGAATCGCTCAAGTACCCTGCGGCAATTTGGAGTAAACTGCCCTTTTTTAGAGTGGAAAAAGAGCAATAGCGCATCTCCAGAGCTTACCTTTACACCTGTCAACAACACAGATTGGCAAAACTGTACCATCTCCGGAGATAACTCTTGGAACTCGTGTACCTGGCTTGGGTCATAAAGCGCAATGCTGTCTCCGTTCATCGAGCGAATAAACGTATTGCCTATGGGCCAGATACTGGATTCAAAAAAGCGGCACGTTGTCACAAGCTCTTGCAAAGGTGCTGTTTCGTCTTCTCTGGTGAGCACCAAAGCATGCTCAAATCCGATATACTTGCGCAATACAGAAAGCAAGCTATTGAAAACTTGACGTTTATTGTTAGCCCCTGCCATTGCGGCAATACCTGCAAGAATCGCAGTGTTTTCTTCACGTAATTGCTTTTCCCGCTCTCTTGTCCGCAGTAAATCAAGCAATGTTTCTTGTAGTTTTTCAGATTCATAATTCGCCATTGCTTAATCCTTATGAAACAAAACAGCTGAAATCATCAAATTACCATGGGCGTTTTCCCCGCCCACAAACTGTCCCTGCTCACCAAAAGTAAATGGAGCAACAAATGGAGCCGTTTGCATTGCGCTTTTAACGTACTGTGCCACTTCTTCCATGCGATGCTGTACTCTAAGCATGCAACCAGCACAATAAATTGTAATCCCACCGATTGGGTTGAGGTGAGCCTCATTTGCGTAAATGTTACTTGCAGAATTCACTACTCGTCCCGCCCGAGTAATCAATCGCTCCTCTGTGCCTTGCATGAAGTAAAGAGTTTCGCCAGCTTCAACTTTGGCAAATAAGGTGATACCACCACGCTCAGTGGTTTTTAATGGGTGTGCTAATTTGAAATAAGGGAGATCATGTACAATACCAGCAACGCGGCCGAGCGGGTTTAAGCTGCTGTTGCCAATAATGTTTTCAGCATCATCTAACGATTGGTTCATCCACTCTTGGTAGACTTCAATAGCCGGTTTATTGTCGAGCTCAATGAGCTCCCTGCCCTCGACTTTGGTCGCTTTTGCGGATAATCCTGTACTGGCATAGCCTGAATGGAAGGAATAGCTAATATGGCAAGATGGGTATATTACGCTGATTCCTACCCCTTCTTGCGTGTGTTGCTCTTGGGTGAAAATTTTCCAATTCCCTTGGATATTGTCATCGGCAGCACTACCGCCAATGATTGGCACAGACGTGCATAACTCATCTTCTATTCCTTGAATGACTTCTTCTTCATGCCCTGGGCTTGCGTGCAGTACGATTAATGCCGGTAACTCTCCAGAACGACCGCTGTTAGCAATAGCTTTTAGCAGAGCTTGCCTTGCCATGTCATATTTCGAATTATTGGTCGAGACAATTGCTGTTCCGTATGCACCATGAAAGTCTGAAATAGCCCATAGTGCGACACCCAAACCATGGTGATAACCACCTTCTGTCATCACGCCTTGGCAGGATGTGCACCCTAAAACTTGTGCATTAGGAAAAGCGACAGCTAATGCCTTTTGAAAAGTGACAACGTCATATTTCTCTGAAAAGTAGACAAGGATCAATTTAGGGTTTGCAAGCTTTGCTTGTAATTGAGTGATGGCTTCTTGAATAGCATAAGATGCTGTTGCCTGTGAAGAAAAGCTTGTAGCGATATCCATGGGGAATTTTTCTATCGATTGATTTGAATTATTACTTATACCTACCTGAGCTCAAGATAATGTATTGGCATACGATCAATAAATTATGGTTTAAAGAAATCACCAAATGGAATTGTAAGCCTCTTGAAACTACTGGATGGTATTCTTACATGCATCAGATCGGGTGTCTGCTTTTTTATTGTAATTAATTAAAGTTATAGACGTAATGACCGTTAATGATAGATATATCCCTAATCGTTGGGGTGGTATTTGGG
>NZ_JACSOF010000283.1:0-2248 GCF_014349205.1 Photobacterium sp. BZF1 | reverse complement strand
GCGGCGCTTGATATGTGTCTTGATTGTAATTTGCTTTTTCATCTATCTATTCTGTTTTCTTGATTCAAGCCTATTGTGACTACAACAAAAAAGTTCTAGCCCAATAGGGTGTTTGCATTCAAACAGCTGATAACTCAATGACCTAGCCAGCATCAAACTGTCACTTTTTTGCCATGACCAATTATAAAGCACTAAAATAAAAGAAGTTTATTGATCACGCACCCTGCGTTACAGGGTTGGACATAATGCAAGCTGAACATAAATTAAACAACCCCAAAAATGGTTAAATATGAGAATTTGGGTGTCAATTTATGAATAGATTGGAGCAAAACTCGACAACAGTGACGGCTAGTTATACATGACGTGATATGCAGCACATTTTTGAATGGAAGAACTGAAAAGAGAGAAATAGCTCAGAAACTAGTACTGTTACCGGCTCTCAAGATGAATTGATGACGAACAGAGTGATATATTGCCACAACTTTGCAAATTTCTGGCGAATCCATGGCGATGAAAAATATGAGCAGAGGTACTTAAGCTTATCGTGAAGTTCCAGCTGCACTAATGGGTGAAGAGAGTGCTATGCAATGAAAGCTTAATCAAGCCGCCATTGAATAGGACTCTCGTCCTGCATGTTTACCCTTACGCTGGAAGCTACCTTTGCCCTTTTTCGCCTTCACAACACGTGTTTTGAATAGTTGACTAGTCACAACCGCTTTGAGCGCGTTGTCTTTAATCACCCCTCTGCCAAAGTCGGTTTCAACCACATTGGTTTGGCTTTGATCTACTACATCCACAGTTTGGGATGAGTTCTTTCTCTTTTTGCCCATTTTTAATCCTCATTAATGGTTTGTTCTTGATAAAAGTTGCCTACGTATCGGTGTCTTTTACCTCATACCGCTGACGATACAGCTTGAGGAAATGAAGTACAATCTCTCTTGCCACCTCTGTCTCGCAGTTGGTTAAAAACACCATACCGGTTTGTGTATGGCGGTTAAACAGCATCTCGGTTCTGATCCCTTTGACCCACCCACCATGATGTACAAACCCTGAGATGCCTTTGTAGTCAAAAGTACGCCATCCTAAGCCATAGTATACATTGCTAAGCTTCGCCCTATATCGATATTGGTTAGCGCGGATATGCGGTTTGTGCATGATTTCTAGTAACGGTGGCTGTAACACCGATGGGTTATGGCCAAACTGTGCCAACATCCACTTAGACAAGTCCTGAGCACTTGCATTGACACCTGCCGCTGCTGGCACACGGTAATAGTAAGGTGCAGGTTTTACCGGTGCAAATCCGGATTTTACTTTAACATGTGGCGTGACACGGTTTGCTGTCTCTTTAAATCCCTCCATACCAAAAGAGGCATGATCCATTTCTAAGGGAATGAAGATATTTTCCTGAACAAAGGTTGGATAATCCATCCCTACTGCTAAAGCCAACATATCCGCAGCTAGGTTATACACCACATTTTGGTAGCCATAACATTTGCCCGGATCACAGACAAATTTGACCCTGTCTAGCATCTGTAGAATGCGCGTGTACCTAACATTGTCTTCAATTAAATCTGAATATGCCTGTGGCACCAAACCCGTTGTATGGGATAGCAAATGACGTAGCGTGACATTTTTACCCAGTTGTGGGTCGCTAAACTCTATATTGTCTAAGTAAGGGACTACATGGGTATCCCACTCTATCGATTTTTGGTCGACTAGAATTGATACCGCTGCAGAAGCGAAAGTCTTCGAAATTGAGGCCAAAGGAAAGACTGTCGCAGAGTCAATCTTCTCTTTCCCCCCTTTCTTCGTCACTCCATAGCCACGAAGTAGCCGGATGTCTCCATTTATCACCACAGCGAGTGACGCGCCTGGAATGCCCTTCTTAACCGCCTTTTTGACATATTGATCAAGTTCAATTGCCATATCGTCATGCTCAGCGCCGACGACAGGGACCGAAGCTAACAACAGTATGGCCAGCCCCAGAATCCGATAACTTTTCATCAATTTACTACCTAGCCAAAATTATACTTACCAAAACACGCCAAGGCGTTCGGTTTCTATTCATTTCATACCGCTTGGCTTTAAGCGTAGACGTATCACTGAAGGAGCTTTTTTCTCTCAATTGAGAAAGAATGTCAGCATTGGGACATTGTTGCCTAGTTAGCAATTTCAATACGTAAAGTATTTTCTTGGATGATAAATAATTGCTATTTTTTAGAGCAATTTGATTTAATTTCTTCTAAGA
>NZ_JACSOF010000282.1:0-2257 GCF_014349205.1 Photobacterium sp. BZF1 | reverse complement strand
CCGCCATGACAACCTGCCATTTAAAATTGTCGGTATTTTAGAGCCAACGGGCACACCGGTCGACCGTAGTGTCCATGTTTCCCTCCAAGCTATCGAAGCAATTCACGTCGGCTGGGAAAGTGGGGCTCGGCTAGGGCCAACACCGGATGCTGAAACCCTTAAAGGCCATGAGTTCGAGCCACAACAAATCACTGCATTTCTTGTTGGCCTAAATTCCAAGATCCAAACCTTTGCCCTACAGCGTTATATCAACACCTATACCAAAGAGCCTTTGAGTGCCATTATGCCTGGTATTGCTCTTCATGAATTATGGGGAATGATGTCTATCGCCGAGCAGGCATTATTGGTTGTATCTGGCTTTGTCGTCGTCGCTGGCCTACTGGGTATGCTGACAAGCCTACTCACCAGTTTGAATGAACGACGCCGTGAAATGGCTATCCTAAGGGCTATGGGCGCGAGGCCCGGTCATGTTTTCTTCCTGCTAACCAGTGAAGCAACGCTGCTCACCGCGCTTGGGGTGGTCGTCGGTACCTCACTGCTTTATTTGCTACTTGCTGTGACCCAACCCATCATCCAAAGCCAATTTGGCTTGCTGATCCCTATCACTGCGCCAACAACTCACGAATGGTTCCTCTTAGCACTGGTCCAGTTAGCTGGTATGCTAGTCGGAGTTATTCCAGCAATACGTGCCTACCGACAATCATTGTCTGACGGCATGACAATAAAGGTATAAAGAGATGAAAAAATGGTTACTCGCACTGTGTTGCTGGTTTCCACTTGCCGCCATGGCAAGTGAAGCTTTGACGCTGGACTGGATCGACCTAGTCCCTGAAAAAGAGCGGGCCCAGTTCAATGCGAACCAAATGCCGATACTTGATCACTCCGGTGGCGCAGGCCAACAATCTATGATTGGCAGCGTGCGTACAGAGCTAGATGGCAGCAAGGTGAAGATCCCTGGCTTTGTTATCCCTCTAGAGGGTGATGACAAGCAAGTCACTGAATTCCTCTTAGTGCCTTACTTTGGTGCCTGTATCCACGTACCGCCACCGCCGCCTAACCAAATCGTCTATGTTAAGTTCCCACAAGGCGCACCAATCCAGCAATTATGGGATGTGGTTTATGTGGTTGGCACCTTGAAAACTCAGCCCGTTAGCCACGAACTTGCCGAAGTCGGATACTTGCTTGAAGGTAATGCCATCGAAGACTACGATGACATGTAAATACGTTATGGCCAGCTTACTCCAAGCTGGCCATTCTTTTTAGGGGTAATACACCAATGGATGGCCAAAGCGAAACTGCACTACCCACAACCATTGATTCTTCCAAGCAACAAAAAGCCAAACCTAAATCCTCACCAACCGGAATCATAAGTAAAACGGCTAAGGAATTAGGTGTTGATTACCTGATTTCTAAAGAAGGTCTTCCGACTCTCAAAGAAAGACATGCACAACGCTTGGCACAACAGCAACACACCCAGCAAGAGAACCTCGAAAAGATTTTCAAGCTTACCTTCGACAGTAGCCAGCCCGACAAAACCAAAGATATCGACCCTGATTGGCTAAGTCACTTTATGGCTATTGCCAGTAATATCCGCAATAATGCTATGCAGCACTTATGGAGCCGTATCCTAAAGCAGGAATTTATTTCTCCAGGATCGGTATCTCTCAAAACACTCGATACCCTGCGCAGCATGACCCACAGAGAAGCACAGGTCTTCCATCGCGCCTGTACGCTGGCTTGTCATTTTGGCAATGACAGAAGCAAAAAGCTCCTCACCGCACTAAAAGCCAAACACCCGCTATTACCACGCCTGCTCGCACCGAAAATACACAAAATCAACCTCGGACACTTCTCCCTACCTTATTCCGATATGCTGATCTTGCTCGAATTAGGGTTAGTGCTCAAAAGTGAGTTAGAGTCTGGAGAATTAGCTGCTGGGATTGCCTTGCCATTTAGTTATCAAAACCATACCTATCAACTTACTCCCAATCAAAAAGGACTCAGTTTCACCTATTACCGGTTATCTCCGACCGGTCAGGAGATAGCCGAGTTACTGGGAAGTAAAGTCCACGAGCCATTCAGAGAAACCATTTTAGAATTACTCGCTTCTTATTTTATTGTTGAGGGGGAGTGAGAAGCGGGTGATAAGTCTTGGGTCGGGTCCTGGGTCCTGGGTCCTGGGTCCTGGGTCCTGGGTTGATATGACCCCCGTAAAGTAGACACGGGGGTTAATTTCTCAGTTCGTACATCATGGGAC
>NZ_JACSOF010000281.1:0-2260 GCF_014349205.1 Photobacterium sp. BZF1 | reverse complement strand
GTGGTTATACATCAGGTATACATCACGCTGGTTTGAAGACCAGTTTTCAAGAATTTGCACCAACTCACCTGAGGAGATGTATTTCTCCAGCATGACATCAGGCATCAGCGTGATGCCCAAACCGGCCATGCAGGCTTTGCGAACGACATTAAGCTCATTGGCTTCGTAGCGGCCGCGATCAGATACAGTAACTGTTTCACCGTCGCTGTTGGTCAAACGCCAACGCAGGAGAGGCTTACCTTTTAGTAAAGGGTGCTGATGCAAGTCCTGGGCATGTTTAGGTTCGCTGTTGGCTTTCAGGTACTCTGGGCTGGCAACCAAAATATCTTTTACTGCATTGATTTTACGAGCGATAAGGGTGGAATCACGCTGAGGGCCAACACGGAAAATTACATCCCAGTCTGTTGGGTCAAGGATCTCCGGGTCATTACTCATCATCAACTGGATGTTGATCGCCGGGTGCTCTTTCATGAATGCATTGAGCAATGGCTGCAGCATCACCTTGGTGAGGTTCGATGGCGCGGCAATTTTTAACTTACCGGCAGCCCCTTTACACTCTTCGCTGACATGCTCGGCGGTATCTACCAAGCTTTGTAGCAGAGGGCTACATTCATCGTAAAACTTCTGTCCGGCTTCTGTCAGTGATAGCTTCCTTGCATGACGGTTTAGTAGTCGGATATTCAAACACTCTTCAAGTGCCTGAATACGACGGGTTAGGGTGGCAACGGGCACCTGGGTCTTACGGGACGTTGCTGTGTAACTGCCGTTCTCCACAACCATGCGGAATAAATTTAAATCGTCAAGCTTCATAACTGTACAACACTGAAAACTTATAATGGGGAATTGTATAACAAAATATGTAAAAAGATGACGCTTTCAAGACAACTTTTGCTGTAAATCAAGATATAGCGTGTTTTTCTTTTTGTATTAATTCTTAGTAATTGAAAAATTTAAATTTTGATGCTGTTAACAATTTTCAATTTTTTCGTCACCAAAACAATGAATCTCCTGACGATCAGCGGATTTCGACCTATGCTTTTGATAGGTTAGTCAAGCCTGTGGTTTGAGGTGTCATGAGTACGCATTCACAGTCAGGTGGCACAGGAGGTGCCAAGCACCATTATCATTCTTCAGTCAGGGAGCAGGCTTTGCTTGAAGATAAAGACGTTCTTATCGTCGAAGATGATCCAGTATTTAGAACCATGTTGTCTGGCTTTCTTATTAGCCAGGGATGCCGGGTGCGTGAAGCTGAAAATGGGTTAGAGGGCTTGCAGGCGTTACGTGAAGGTATGCCTGATATTTTGTTGTGTGATCTTGCCATGCCAGTACTAACGGGTATGGAGTTCGTAGAAGAGGTGTCGCTCCAGTATCCGATGGTGCCGATTATTGTCATTTCGGGTACGGGCAATATGTCAGATGTGGCGGCAGCGCTGCGCCATGGGGTGAAGGATTTTCTGATCAAGCCGCTTGATAACATTATGGTGCTCAAGTCAGCCATTATGTCGGTGCTGAAATCAGAAGACTCAGTGACAGAGAATCATGGCTTTTCCAGTCAATGGGTCAACATTGATGAAGAAACCGTGGTAGATGAAGAGCTTGAATGGCACATAGAAGAGCTTAAGGCTAATCCGCGTGCTGCGCGGGAACTGCTGTTGGGGCTAATGCCTGAAACTCAGTCCTCATTGGGTGACTGGCAGTTGAACTATTGTGTGTTGCAAGCAACGGATGTACAGCCGGTATTGCTTGATTACACTTGGCTAATAGATGGCAGGTTGGCCTTTTACTTGGTCGATTCGGCGACGGGAGGGGATAACGGTACAGCGACGACATTGCTCATCCGAGCATTCTTCAATGACTATCTTCGTACCCGAATGGGCGATCAAAATACCATATCAGGCCTGATCAAATTGATTGAGAAGGGGATGCGCCATTCCGGCTACGCCTCTCCGATCAAGGCAATATTTGGTATTTTTGATGTCACCGACAGGACCTTGAACATCGCCTCCGCTGGGCTTTCAGCCAGGTTGCAAACCAGTGATGGTGAGCAGGTCGTCAAAGCCCAACCTTGGCTCGGTAATCAGGCCAGTAAAAATGAGAGTGTTAGTCTGAAGTTTGCTGAGTCAGGTGGACGTTTATCGCTAAGTGAGATGGGGTCGGCCAGTTTCAGTCTGACCTTTAAACGAAAAGGGTAGCCACTATTATTTGATAGAACTGTTCGGATAAAAGACAAGAAAATAAAAACGGAGAGCCTAGGCTCTCC
>NZ_JACSOF010000280.1:0-2269 GCF_014349205.1 Photobacterium sp. BZF1 | reverse complement strand
AGAGTCCACTTTCAAATTCAACATTTCAATATATTAACTAAACTTTATTAAAAAAAAGTTTTTTTACATATATTAATGAAAACACAGACGTTACGAATAGTCCCAACGTTACTGACCAAGCAACACCATACGCTCCAGCAGTTTTACCAAAATACGGAATAGATAGAATAGTTACTGAAAATGCTATGAAAGATATTCGTTTCATAATTGACTCAAAACCTGACATTAACATAAGACTTGTTGATACACCGGTAAATAAAGAGAAGAACTGGCCTAACAAATATATATGTAACACATCGCTTGAATGAGTAAACCCGTCTCCAAAAAAATTTAGAATTTGTTCAGAGAATGAATATAAAAACAAAAGAATAGGCAAGCTTAAAGCAAACAACAATTTTGTCACAAAAACTGCCAATGCTTTTGTATCTGAGAAGTCCCCCTCTCTAGATAAGTACGCAAAACGAGGAGATACAACGAGATTAATTGCAATAAGAATAAAACTTGTGGCCATAGCGACTCTTTGACTTACGGATAAAATAGCAACTTCATGAGGGGTTATCCATACAGCAGCCCAAACAGGAATTATCCATTGCAAACCTTGTGAAAAAACAGAATGAAACCAGTTATTTTTTGCATTATTATCAATCAAATCTACAAGTTCATCACTGAGTTTATATCCTGAACTTTTTTTGTTAATCGCAATATAGAAGTATAAACAAGATGAAATGAAAAATGAAAGAGATAAAACTAAGGTTACATTATATGCATACTCTACATTAACAAAGGTCAAAATTACACCCGCAATTATAAAATGGGTAAAATTTTGGCATGGTATAGAGTAATTGATTAAACTCCTTCCTTGAAAAAACATGCCAATAAATGTAACCGATATTAAAAACAATATTGCTGGCATTATAAATAAGAAAGAGAGATACTGACCTTCGTGAATTAAATAATTACTTTTGAGTACAATCAAAATCGCATATGAAAAAATCAAAAACAAAATTGATACTGGAATTGTTTTCTTAAGTGCATAATGCAATATTGATAAATCGCTAACATTTAAACTCGAAGATTGGGATACATATTTAATTATTGTGTTGTCATAACCTCGCCTTAATACCAATCCAGAAAACATCAGAAATGAAAATGAAACAAAATAGAAGCCTGCCTGCTCAGCAGGAAGACTTCTAGTTATTATCACACTGAATAAAAAGACAATTAAAACATTTATTACACGTAAAGCAACAGCTAATAATATTTCAAAAATGGTTCTTTTTTTGTTAGAGTGCATACATTTTTATATTAATTAAGAGTTCCCGTCTAAAAAATGACGAACTGACAAAAGAGAAGATTTAATAACTTGGTGCATATCATAATATTTATATTCTGCTAAACGGCCACCGAAAATAACTTTATCTTCTTTCAATGATAGCATTCTATATCTTTTATATATTTTCATGTTCGCTTCATCATTTACGGGGTAATACCTCTCTTTACCTAAAGTCCAATTCTCTGGGTATTCCTCAGTTACAACAGTTTTTTCACTATCTGCACTTTCAAAATGTTTATGCTCAATGATCCTTGTATATTCAACATCATGCGAGGTATAATTAACAACAGCATTCCCTTGATAGTCATCGATGTCTAAAACCCTCTCATTAAAGCGTAAACTTCGATACTCTAAATGGCCTTCGCTATAGTCAAAGTACTCATCAATAGGTCCTGTATAAACAACTGTCTTTGCTTTCGAATCCCATGATTGTTTATTTTTTAAATAATTTACATTTAGTTCAACATCCGCACCGTTGATAAGAGCCTCAATTAATTTGGTATACCCTCCATTAGGTATCCCTTGGTATTTATCATTGAAATAATTATTATCATACTTAAATCTAACAGGTAGCCTTTTAATTATAAAGGCTGGAAGCTCTTTACATTCTCGCCCCCATTGCTTTTCTGTATATTCTTTTATCAATTTTCTGTATATTTTTTCCCCAACCAAACTTATAGCTTGTTCCTCAAGGTTACTAGGATTGCATGAGCTATTTTTATTCTTTATATTATCCAGATATTTTTTAGCTTCCGATGGTGTACTAACACCCCATATCTGCGAAAAAGTATTCATATTGAATGGAAGGTTGTATATTTCACCCTTATAGTTAGCTATAGGCGAATTAACAAAGGAGTTAAATTCAACAAATTGATTAACATAATCCCAAACAAATTTATCACTTGTATGAAAAATATGTGCTCCATACATATGAAC
>NZ_JACSOF010000279.1:0-2276 GCF_014349205.1 Photobacterium sp. BZF1 | reverse complement strand
CTAACAAATAAGGATACGTGTCGCGCAGCCGACACTTCTATCCGGTTGTTGGACAAGCCCGTGTAGCCTTATTAAGTAAATTGCTTGGTTGGAACTTGATAGGAGTTGTGCCCGCGGCTTTCTTCAGGACGAGCGCTGCCTGGGAGTGATAACTGATGTTTTCACTTCAATGGGTTATTGCCTGAGTTCGGTATTGTGTTGGTTTTCTCCTCATTAGTGTTGAGTGCCATTATCCTTATTCAATACCTTGCGGCTATCTCGGTCGTGTGATGCCGACACAGCTCATCGCATGCTGGCAACATGGGCAGTCCCGCTTTGCTGTCTGGGGCTGAGTTTTTTCCGGTAACTGCCATGTCGGTAAGCTTAGCAACATCAACTGGATGGTCAGCCGCAGTGCCTTCGCTCTGCCATGCAGCAAGCCATAATCCCGTACGCGCTGTAACCCTTTTGGCAGCACATGCTGCAAGATAAGCCACAAGAACTGCACAACCAGCAAGGTGCGCGTTGCTGAACGCTGGGTCTGGCTATCGGTATAGCGGAATGTCACCTGGTGATCATGGATATTGATAATATCTTTGTTAGGCAAAACGCCCCGGTAGAGGTAGCGAGACAAGTATTGCAGTGCTGGCAAGCCGCGGCCGACATTACGACAGTCGACTACCCATTCGGTTGGGAGCTGTGCAGGAGGAAGGCTAAGTGTTGGGTGATGAGCAAGGGTGTCGAGCAGTCTTGCCCGCCAGACTTTCGCCAAGGCTTTATGAGGATAGAGAAAGCCCTTCTTACCCTTGTGCCACTGCCTGCGCTGTGGGTGGTAGAACCCGGACGGTATCACGACATGTAGATGGGGATGGATATCCCGCCGCCGGTTATGGGTATGCAGCACCATGGTAAAGCCACTGATACCACGATGCTGGCGGTGAGCAAAATCCTTCAATACTGATGCTGCCACCCGGAACATCACGGCGTAGAACGCCTTGGGCTGATAACGGGCGAGGCCCCGCAGTGGCGCAGGTACCGTGAAGGTCAGCATAAAATACTCTGCCGGCAACAGCTTCGCTTCCTGACGGCTGAGCCATTCAAAGGTGGTACGTTGTTGGCACTGCGGGCATGAACGGTGTCCGCAGCCTAATGGCAACCGGTCGTCATGGTGGCAATGCGGACAGTACCACTGAGAGCAACCAGCTTGCTCTGTCCGGCAGCGTCGCATCGCTGATATTGCCCGGTGTATATCAGGCGTGATCTTATCGCCGTAGTGATGGATAAATTCGGCATAGTGGGTGGTAAGCAGGGAAGTAAACGTACTCATACCGCCTCCCATATTACCGCCAGCTTATTGGCCAGTGCATTAACCGCTAAGGTGGCAGAGGCCGACTTGACCTTGGTGAATTGGGTATAGCGGGCGGTCGTATTGAGGCTGGCATGACCGAGCAACACCTGTAGTGACCGTAAGTCTAACCCCGCTTCTAACAAGTGGGTGGCATAACAGTGGCGTAGTGAGTGCGGGCTGATCCGTTTGTTGAACCCACAGTCCCGACAGACTTGTTTCATCGCCTTTTGTACACCCCCGCGATCCATCGGTTCGGTGGTGCCAATACCTGGGAAGATCCACTGAGGGTGGTGGTGTGAGCGCCAGTGTTGGCGCATTACTGCCAAGGTTCGTTCTGGAAGCGGTACCCGCCTGTCTTTGCCGGCTTTCCCCTCTCGGATATGTACCTGCATGGTGCGGGCATCGATATCGGCCGTTGTTAGGTTCAGTCCCTCGCCGAGCCGGAGGCCGAGGCTGTAGAGGGTAAAGAAAAAGGCTTGGTAACGGGGCTGGCGGGTCATGGTGATGAGCAGTCCTACTTCATCAGGCGTCAAAAGATCAGGCAGTCGTTTGACCTGCGGCGGTTTGACGATATTGAGCCATTGCCATTGTTTACTGAGGGTATAGCGATAGAAGAATTGCAGGCCGTTGCGGTCGAGTTTGACGGTACTCCATGAGTGGGTGCGGATGAGTTGGCGGAAGTAGGTACGTAACTGTTCGGTTGTCAGGTGATCTGGCGGGCAGTCAAAGAAGGCAGAAATACGACGTACCGCACGGCTGTAGGCATCAATGGTCGCCGGGCGCTTGCCTTGCAGGATAAGATTATCAAGGTGTTGCTGGTATAGCGCATCGAAATGGCGCTGCTGTTGGGTGTTCATGGTTCGTCTCCAAGTCTTACCGGTAAGGTAAGGTCTTAGAGGTTAGTGTATGGAATCAAAGGGCTCTGCCGCGAAGCGGCTTGGTTCAACAA
>NZ_JACSOF010000278.1:0-2382 GCF_014349205.1 Photobacterium sp. BZF1 | reverse complement strand
GTCAATACGGACGGCAGCTACGATGTGATCGTAACTGGGCCCATCGATCAGGGTGACAGTGAGTCCACCCTGTTTAACCTCAATGTCACAGTGACCGATAAGGATGGCGACCCTGCCAATGGCACCATGGCTATCACCGTCAGTGATGGTGATGATGCGCCGGGGAATTACTACGGCACCATTACCCTGACCGAAGGGGACTTGGACACCGACGGTGATGGTGTTAACCCAGCGGATACCGACACCAGCTACCCGGCCACACAATCCGGCAGCTTCGAGTTGGTGGCGGGCGAAGACCGCTTGGTTCCTAATTCTGTTGTCGTAGATCCAGCGCAGGTAACTGCCTTAATCACGGAACTGAAAGCTGAACTGACCTCTGGCGGGCAGGCACTGGACTTTGCCCTCAACAGTGACGGCGACATTGTCGGCACCCTCAATGGCGAACCAGCGCTCACTGTTGAGTTGTCGGCGGTACAGAATGGGCAGGGCCTTACAGTCACTGTGGATGTTACCCAATCTATCCCGCTTGACCACAACAACACCGGGGACACGGCAGGCTTCATCTCATCGAAAGATGACCAGTTGCAAATCAATGTACCGGTGCAGGCCAAAGATACCGATGGCGATGATCTGACCACGGCCGCGGTGGTGGGTATCATCATCAAAGACGGTGATGTGCAGTCGTTCGGTATCGATACCGGCACCACTGTTGATGAGACCACGGATAAGGCTTCCCCTGTATCGGGTCAAATCCCACTCGATGTGGGCTCGGATGAAATAATCACAGTGGTGTTCCAGAACGCCCAACCGGGGCTAACCGGCCTGACCAGCAATGGCGAGGCAACCACTTTCACGGTATCGGGCAACACCTTGACGGTACTCGACAGTGCCAACAACCCGGTGATGACGGTTGTGGTGGCCACGGATGGTTCGTACACCGTGACCATGACCGGCCCGGTTGACCAGTCTGATAGCCTGACGGAGTCTATCAGCCTCAATGTGACCGCGACGGACAAGGATGGCGACCCGGCCAACGGCACCATGGTAATCAATATCACTGACGGCAGCGATGCGGCCGGCGGTGACACGGGCAGTGTGACCCTTACCGAAGGGGATTTGGATACCTTGGGTGATGGCGCGAAAGCCGGTGATACAGATACCAGTTACCCTGCTTCACAGTCGGGCTCGTTCGTCATCAAAGCGGGCGAGGACAAACTGGTACCGGGCTCGGTGAAAATTGACCCAGCGCAGCAGGCTGACCTGATTGCCGAGCTGCAGGCCGAGCTGACCTCAGGCGATGAGGCACTGACGTTTACCGTCGATGGTGACGGCAACCTGATTGGTAAGCTACCAAGTGGTGAAACCGCGTTGACGGTCTCCTTGTCTGCGGTCGAACAGGGGCAGGATATCAAGGTAACGGTCAGCGTGGTCCAGCACGTTCCGTTGGATAACGATGGCACTAGCACCACCGGTTATGTGACCTTCTTGGGTGACGACATCCATATCAACCTGCCGGTGCAGGCTGAAGATACCGATGGTGATGACCTCACCGCACCCGCAACGGTAGATATCAAAATCACCGACGGCGACAATCCGTCCTTCGGTGCTGACAGCGGTGTGTCTATCGATGAAACGGATGACAAGGGGCTGGTCATTTCTGGCCAGATCCCACTCAATGTCGGCTCGGATGAGATAGACACCGTGGTGTTCCAGTCTGATCAGCCAAGCCTGACAGGCCTTACCAGCAATGGCTATGCGACCAGCTTTACCGTAGTGGGTGATACCCTGACGGTGTTCGATATCGATAACACCCCAATCATGACGGTGACCGTTAATACCGACGGCACCTACGATGTGAAGGTAACCGGACCTATCGACCAAGGCGACAGCGAGTCGACCCTGTTTAACCTCAATGTCACCGCAACGGACAAGGACGGTGACCCAGCCAATGGCATCATGGCTATCACCGTCAGTGATGGCGATGATGCATCGGGAAGCTATTTCGGCACCATTACCCTGACTGAAGGGGACTTGGACACCGACGGTGATGGTGTTAACCCTGCGGATACCGACACCAGCTACCCGGCCACGCAATCCGGCAGCTTCGAGCTGACGGCGGGCGAAGACCGCCTTGTGCCTACGAGCCTTGCGGTTGACCCAGCGCAGGTAACCGCCTTAATCACAGAACTGAAAGCCGAGCTGACCTCTGGCGGCCAAGCTCTGGACTTTGCCCTCAACAGTGACGGTGACATTGTCGGTACCCTCAATGGCGAGCCGGCGCTCACCGTTGAGTTATCGGCGGTGCAGAACGGCCAGGGCCTGACGGTCACGGTCGATGTTACCCAATCTATCCCGCTTGACCACAACAACACCGGGGACACG
>NZ_JACSOF010000277.1:0-2521 GCF_014349205.1 Photobacterium sp. BZF1 | reverse complement strand
GCCTAGGCTTAGCTTTCCGCCGTTGTTTCGGGCACAATCCTGCCAGATAGCGAGCCATTCGGCCATGAACTCACGGTTATTGAGGCAGGCTGCCTTGAGCGATTTAAGGCTAGTTATATCATGCGCTTTAAGCAGCATAGAAATAGACTGGATAGTAGTCTGATGCCGTCTGTCGATGGCGTTAGTCATGGGTACGTTCTCTTGGTTCATAGTCTGCAATAGTCGTAAGGTTACGAGCCAATACGGCTTGGGCCAAACACTGAAGTGCTGCAAAATGTTACCAGCTGCTGATCTGCAGATTTGCCACCAGTAGTACCGTTATCATGCTCAACTGCATTGCAGTTAGCATAATAACTTTCACATCTTTGCAGATACGTGTATTCCATATACTAAATGGGGCAAAAGTGAGACAGAGCCTCAACCAGCAAGTCTCTAGACAAAAGTTTGCCAGGGATTTTGCTAATATAGCATTTGATGGATTACCAGAGATCTGGCAAATAGCCTCTAATCGAGTGGCCAATTTTTCTCATCCACTACAATTGAAAAAAATCTGTTGGTTTACCCTAAACTTTTATCAACCGATTGTTTTAGTAAACTTGCCATATCAGTCACTTGCATCTCCATGTATTTATCTATCCACGCTTTTATCATGCCAATCATTCCATACAAGATATAGTTCCGCATCATCAGCTCTTCATCTGTCTTGATCTCCTTTCGAAGAGTCAGTTGATGAAATTGATTCCCTAACTTTGAAATGAAACTAATACCTTTCTTTTCATTGAACATGAGCTGGTAAAGCACTGGCTCTGCTTTTATGGTCAATAACAGTTTCTCATACATGCTAATTGGACAATTTCCGATTGTTTTGCAGTGCCCATAACTCTCGATAACTTCAGATAACTCTGCTACAGCTTCATCCTCTAGCCACTCATAGATGCTGTAAATATCATCAAAATGTTTATAGAAAGTTGAACGATTAATATCTGCTGTATCTGTAAGTTGTTTAACACTGATGCTACTCAACTCACTCACTTTCAATAGCTGAATGAATGATTTTTTAAGAGCTACTCTAGTTCTATTTACTCTTCTATCAACCATGTGACCTCACTTTTCGAAGACAAAAAACATAAAGATGTTGCTTAAGGGACACAGCATGGGTTTGTGACGCCCTGTAAAACCACAAGTGTATCATAATCAACACCTGTTGATTGTAGAATTAAGATATTGAAAATCGCTATGAATAAAAAACTAATGAAGGCACTGCTATCAGGAATACTTGTTGTTGGTACTGTGCTCCCTACTTATCTTGTGCTGTCTAGTAAAATCGAACGTGTTGATTTTTCGCCAGACCATAAACCCCAATTCATAGGTCCTTTGGCTATCAACTCAGCCCTAGAGTCTGGTATCCATTTAGGAAAAGGAGCCCTCAAAGGACCAGAAGGCACAGCTATAGATGAGAATGGGTTCATTTATACTGGGACACTCGACGGACATATTTACAAGGTATCATTGGAAAATACTGTAGAAAAATATGCTTACATCGGTGGGCATCCTGTGGGAATGGATTTCGACTCCCATGGCAACCTTTATGTTTGTGTACCAGATCAAGGGTTGTTTATGGTTACACCCGAACGAGAAACCAAGCAAGTTGTGAAAGATATTGGCTTTTCAAATGACGTCAAGGTTGCTTCAGATGGAATGGTCTATTTTACTGATTCAACGACCAAATTCGCTTTTAAAGACTATATGCTGGATATGATGGAGGCAGGTAGTAACGGTCGTTTATTGCGTTACAATCCAATTAATAATGACGTTGAAGTAATCCTTGAAGGGCTGCATTTCGCCAATGGTTTAACTTTCAGTGAAGATGAAAGCTACCTGTTGGTAAACGAATCTTCAAGGAGTCAGACACGCAAAGTATGGCTTAAAGGAAGTAAAAAAGGTAAAGACGAAGTATTCGTTAGCAATTTACCTGGATACCCTGATGGGATTACCACAACAAACTCTGGAAATTACTTGATTACATTTTTTGCGAAGCGTATGAATACCCTTGATTTTTTGCACAAGTACCCTTTGCTAAAACAAGCAGCAGCGTCGCTTCCTTCTAGCATGATGCCAACTGCATCGCCCCACGGGCTAATGGTACTCGTGTCCGGTGAAGGAGAATATTTGGAGAGTTATCATGATGAATCAGGTGAAGTTTCTACAAATATAACTTCAGCAAGGCAAGTGGGAGATAAGGTTGTTTTAGGCTCTCTAACTGAGAATCAACTGGTTATTGTTGATATCGACAACCTTTAGTAGGTTTCGAGCAAAGATTGCTTGATTATCACTGTTAACTGGCATTCATACCCATAATGCTCTCCTTGATAGGGGGAGCTTTGTTCCATACAAGATCTAATGACCAATATGCATACTTCAGCACACTTAATGAGATGGTACGTCCCTCCCTACAGCTAAACTTGAACTGGTTTAGTCTTTAAAGGAAAGTGCCACATGAACAACTCCCACATTATCGGAA
>NZ_JACSOF010000276.1:0-2550 GCF_014349205.1 Photobacterium sp. BZF1 | reverse complement strand
TACGGAGAGATGGCTGAGTGGTTGAAAGCACCGGTCTTGAAAACCGGCATACGTTAATAGCGTATCTAGGGTTCAAATCCCTATCTCTCCGCCACATTCTAGAAATTGGGTGAAAACCGGATTTCATACAGAATTGGAGCGGTAGTTCAGTTGGTTAGAATACCGGCCTGTCACGCCGGGGGTCGCGGGTTCGAGTCCCGTCCGCTCCGCCAACGACATTAGCCTGATGCGAAAGCATCAGGCTTTTTCGTATCTACTGCTCCCGAAAGTGCCGTGCACTTTAGGTCGCGGAACTAGGCGTCCCCGCCGTGATGCCGGACCATCGAGTCCGCTTGGATGCAAGCCCAGCCCTCCGCCACTACATTGAAGCCCTGTCAGAAATGACGGGGCTTTTAGTAGGCGTTGAACATTGGCGTTAGCCTTTCTTTTCGAAATACAAAAAAGCCACTTCTGATTGCTCAGAAGTGGCGTTGTAATTATTTCAACAAAAGACTGAAATTTATTAGGTTGGCAAAACCTTATGCTGTCTCTGCAACTTTAGCCGGTGACGGATTACGGATTAGGTAATCAAATGCACCTAGGCTTGCTTTGGCACCTTCGCCCATGGCGATGATGATCTGCTTGTAAGGGACGGTTGTCACGTCGCCTGCTGCAAACACACCCTTCATAGAAGTCGCGCCGTGGGCGTCGATTTCGATTTCACCGCGAGGTGATAGGGCAACTTTTGTCTCTTTCAACCATTCGCTGTTTGGCATCAGGCCGATTTGAACAAAGATACCTGCAAGTTCGATTTGCTTCAGTTCGCCAGTGTTGCGGTCTTTGTACTCAAGACCTGTTACACGGTTGCCATCGCCCAGAACCTGTGTTGTCTGTGCCATCTTGATGATATCGATGTTTGGTGTTGCGTTCGCTTTGTCGATCAGTACCTGGTCTGCACGCAATGTGTCAGCGAATTCAAGAACGGTTACGTGCTCAACGATACCGGCTAGGTCAATTGCTGCCTCGATACCAGAGTTACCGCCACCGATTACCGCTGTTTTCTTGCCTTTGAACAATGGGCCGTCACAGTGCGGGCAGTAAGCAACACCTTTGTTACGGTATTCTTGTTCACCAGGAACATTCATCTCACGCCAGCGAGCACCAGTGCTCGTAATGACTGTGCGAGCTTTTAGCGTGGCACCGCTTTCTAGTTCAACGTGGATGTAACCATCAGAGGTTTCTTCAGCATCGATGATGTTAGCGGCACGCTGTTCGGTCATCACCTCGACGCCGTATTCTTTTACGTGTTCTTCTAGACTGGCAACCAACTTAGGGCCTGTGGTCGCTTTTACCGAAATAAAGTTTTCGATAGCCATAGTGTCCATCACCTGACCACCAAAGCGCTCAGCAACAACACCAGTACGAATACCTTTACGGGCTGCGTAGATAGCCGCTGAAGAACCCGCTGGGCCGCCACCTACAACAAGAACATCAAATGGCTCTTGCTTGCTTAGGCTCGCTGCTTTTTTCTCTGCTGCGCCGCTATCAACTTTGTTTAGGATTTCGGCAAGTGACATGCGGCCTTGGCCAAATAGTTCACCGTTAATAAATACGCTTGGTACAGCCATGATATCGCGAGACTTCACTTCGTCCTGGAATGCCGCGCCGTCAATCATTGTTGTTTTAATTAGCGGGTTAATTGCTGACATCATGTTGAATGCTTGAACAACCTCTGGGCAGTTCTGGCACGATAGTGAAATAAAGATCTCAACGTCTAGTGGTTGGTTGAGCTCTTTGATTTGTTCAATAGTTTCGGCATCAAGTTTAATTGGGTGACCACCACTATGAAGCAGTGCTAGTACCAGGGAAGTAAACTCATGTCCCATCGGTAGGCCAGCAAAACCAATTGATGTGCCTTTTTCTTTGTTCATCACCTGCATGATTGGCTGGCGAGTGCTTGCGCTATCATCACGGGTTACTTTAATTTTATTTGTTAGTGATGCGATATCATCTGCCAACGCTTGAAGCTTATTAGCTGTTTCACTGTCATCTAGGCTAACTACTAGCTCTACATCTGTTTTTAGGTTTTCTAGGTATGCTTTAAGCTGCTGCTTCATTGCTTGATCTAACATAATCGTGCCTATTCTTAGATTCTGTTTTTGGTATTGACCAATACCTTCTTGCTTTAAAGGAAAATAAAAAGGGGGCGCAAGTCGGCAAACATTTTGTGGTGGGTAGACGGTCTATTTATTTGGGGGCGGCACGCCCTAGCCCTTTAGGAGATAAGCCAAAGCGTGCCTGTCAAACTGAATAGTGTCCGATATTCAGTTGATTTTAGATTTTACCAACTAGGTCTAGAGATGGAGCTAGAGTCTCTTCACCTTCTTTCCACTTAGCTGGGCAAACTTCACCTGGGTTAGCTGCTACGTATTGTGCTGCTTTAACCTTGCGTAGTAGGTCTTCAGCGTCACGGCCGATACCTTCAGCAGTGATTTCCATCGCCTGGATAACACCTTCTGGGTCGATTAGGAAAGTAGCGCGGTCTGCAAGACCTTGACCTTCACGCATTAC
>NZ_JACSOF010000275.1:0-2671 GCF_014349205.1 Photobacterium sp. BZF1 | reverse complement strand
TTCTAGGCGTAAGTGGCGGAGCAGTTCTAAGCGGACTCCTTTTTGCTGGAAGCGTACAATCAGCTGAAAAGTGGGAAGAAGTTGAAAATGTTCACAATGGACGGGCACCCTTATGTCATCATGTAGAGTCAGGCACCCTTAGGTTCTGTTCGGATATCCCACAGGAGCAAGAAGAGCCTTAATTGAATTTGGTAATTATCTGATCTTGTACAATAGACCAAATACTTACACAGTTCGATATGTTGATAAAAGGGAGTGCGTATTGTGCTCCTTTTCGTTTATTTAACGAGCGTTACATTCTATACCTACCAATCCAACCTCCAAGATTCTGCCAACCAATACCGAAGCTAAACTATAGAAGGGTGAACAAAGCTTCGTTGAGATTATGAAAAAACTGATAATTGGCTTGGTTGTCCTATTCGCTGTTGTCATTACCGCTCTACAGTTCGATAACCAAAACGAGATTGTCGAAAGGCAGGTAAAGGGGCTTGCCCCAGAGCAACCTAATTATCTACTTGAAGTAAAAGGACATATTAGCCACAGTCCGCGTCCTGAAGAAACCTACGCATTTCCCATACGGGTAGGGGAAATCGGACCTGTCAATTCACTCTATTCTGGCCCGAACCAATACCCTTTCTTTTGTATGACGCTCGATTCAGGTCTTGGACAACCGGTTGTTGATAACCAAGACGGATACGGTGTCCCCATCTATGAAACATTTAATGGCAAGAAACTCATTGGGTATTCAAAGGATTGCGCGATAAAAACTCAGCTATCTTACGTTGTTGTTGACCAAGATAATTTGGTCTCTCCAAGAAGCGAGCTAGAGCTAAAGAATAACCCTCCCAGTGATGATGAACTCCTAGTCCGAATTGAAAAAGGGACCATCAATCGATACATATATACCATTGCCATGCCTATTGAGTTCGATGAAATTGGGTCTCAGGATAGTGCAAATGCATGGAACAAGCGGCTTATCTACCGATTCGAGGGGGGATCGGGTTTAGGGTTCCGCCAAGGAAAAATGAAGCTGCATCGCCTTCTCAAAAAAGAGTTATCACAGATAAGGAAAGGTTACGCTGTTATCGCTTCTAGCGGAAATAAAACCAGCTATGGCTACAATATGCTACTAGCGGAAGACACAGCTCGCCGAGTAAAAAAACAGTTTGTCAGTTTGTTTGGTGAGCCTTTGTATACCATAGGTATCGGAGGCTCAGGCGGTGGGCTTGCCCAATATCTGATTGCCCAAAATAGTGAAGGCATTTTAGATGGCTTGCTTCCACTTTACTCATACCCCGACATGGTTAGTGTTTCTATTTATGCCTTGGACTGTGACTTGCTTAATACCTACTTCAGCTTTCGGGCCAGTGACAGGGACAGATGGCAAGATTGGCAATCCCGTCAGTATATAGAAGGCTTGAGGGCTATCAATGAAGCAGAACAGCGGTTTGGCTGGCTTCAGCCACTCAACCAACTCGTTCGTTTTCAGATGCCTGAATTCCCGCAAGGAAATAGCGAGTGTATCAATGGCTATTTTGGCCTCAGTAGTTATCTAAACAATCCAAGGCAGGGTTTTCTAAAGCCTTATTACCACGAATCTGTGGTCGAAAGGGTTAATTGGAATTACTGGCAGGATTTGGTTCATATCTATGGCAAGGATGAACACGGTTTTGCCCAATCCACATGGGATAATGTGGGCGTGCAGTATGGTCTGCTGGCGTTGCGTGAAAATAAAATTTCTTTAGATGAGTTTATAGAAATCAATCAGAAAATCGGTGCATGGAAACCCTTCAATGACATGGAATCAGAGAAAAAGCTCAGTCTCAGCGCGGGTATTCCACCACTGTGGCTGTCTCTTTGGGGGGAGCACAATGTGACAGAAGACAAAACAAAACCGGCCAAGCGACGTTCAGCCCCATTATCTGCCATCGAAAGAGCATATCTATATGGTCAGGTGTTTATCGGCAATGTTAGCCTGCCCATCATAGATATACGCCACTACCTCGAAGATGACCTGAATATGCACCATACATCGGCTTCTTTTTCTACCCGCTTACGGATACTCGAGGCGATGAATCATGTCGATAATCATGTTATTTGGATCTCCCATAAGCAATTTAACCCTGTTGAGCAAGCTTACTTATTAATGGATGAATGGTTAATGGCGATGAGAAGCATGCCTGAATCGATGAACTATGAACAGAAGGTAAAAGTATCGAAGCCTCAGTTGGCTGTGGATACCTGTTTTGATGGCGAAGGAAACATCCATTCGTCTGGAGAGGGGGTATTTGATGGTCAGTGGAATGGGAAAGCAAATGGCCAATGTACTCAAGTTTATCCAATTTATAGCAATAGTCGAATTCAAGCAGGCGCGCCTTGGGAAGGTAGCATTTTCAAGTGCTACAGAGTTTCAATAGAAGAAGCTATTGATAAAGGGTTCTACGGAGACGTAGACGTATCAACTAGTGTTGATTTACTGAAGAAAACTTTTCCTGATGGTGTTTGTGATTACAGCCTAGGTGATAAAGGTCGGCCTGGTAACATATCGGTTATGAGTAATTAACCTTGACTGAATAAAGAATAAGTATTTAAACTGATGTTTATTTCATATGTTAATTAAATTAAGATAAACATGAACGAGGATAACCTTTTTTATATTAAGGTTTAATGT
>NZ_JACSOF010000274.1:0-2730 GCF_014349205.1 Photobacterium sp. BZF1 | reverse complement strand
GTATATATCTATAAAAAAAGCCCTGTAAAAGTAATTTACAGGGCTTTTTGTTTTAAAGTTGTATTTTATATGCGCTATTTTGCTTTCGCTACTTGTTCTTCTAGCGCCATACTGTCTTCACGCTTTAGAACTTTATGTCCATCTTCAGTCACACCGTGTTTCCAGTAACTGCTGAAGTAACACATTTTACGATCGACCGCCTTATCCGATGTAATGTAACTACGGATCGTCCTCATCTCACTAAACTCGCAAGCACACCATACCGCCAAATCATCTGTGTTCACATCTAACGTTTGAACACGCTCAGAGAGCGAAGTTTCTGAACTGACGTTAACCACTAGGGTAACACCTTCAGGCAGGACAAGAGGCTGTACATCTGCTTCAGTCGGTACATCAAGGACAACGTGGCCTTTGGCATTATTAGGCAGTAACGCCAATTTACCCTGTAACGCGGTCTGCGCCGTCATATCAGCTACCAGCAAGAAGCGCTCTGCATCAACTGGCATCGCTTGAATGGGACGAGGACCAACCAAGGAAATCACATCACCCACTTGTGCTTTAACTGCCCAACGGGAAGCATAGCCGCCCATATCAGGGGTGATAACGCCATCGAGTTCTGCGAGTTCATGCTTGGCAATATCAATGGTGATAGTGCCGGCATCAGGTTGATAGCCTGACACGGTAAAGGTACGCATCATTGGCTTTTGCCCCTCAGGCAAGGTACTGATGTCGGTACTGCCATCGGCAGTAAAGAGGAACTTCACATACTGCCCTGCACTTTGTTGGGAAAAATGCTGGCTTCCTTCACCGCCCAGCGTCAAACGGATCATATTGGGGGTGATCAACTCGTTTCCCACCACCGTCAGTTGCTTTGGGCTCATTTTTGGACGCATAGCCTGGGCCATGTAATACTCCACAATAAAAGTGATAATAAGATTGATTATCACTGATAAATTCAACTTACTTCAACTTAAAATTGGCTACCATGGCATTTAATTGGCTATTGGTAACAGCAAGTTGCTCGGTACTGGCCACAGAATCATCAGCATTGCGATTGAGTTCGTTGATCATGTCATGGATCGCTATCATGTTCTTGTTTACCTCTTCAGTTACAACACTCTGTTCGTTCGCTGAGGTAGCTATCTGGGTCGTAAGATCATTGATCTGGCTGATAGAGTTAGTCATCGATTCCAAAGACGCCATCACGTTAGCTGTGTGTTCAACGGTTTGGGAACAACTGCCCCTTGTGGTATCCATTGACTGAACCACCACTGACGTCGCCTTGCGAAGATCGGACAGCATACTGTCTATTTCAGAGGTACTTTGTTGTGTTCTGGCCGCCAACGCCCTAACCTCATCGGCAACGACTGCAAACCCACGTCCCTGCTCACCGGCACGGGCAGCCTCAATAGCCGCATTCAACGCCAGTAGATTCGTCTGCTCGGCAATTTCCCCTATGACATGCAAGACCGCATCGATTTTCTCGAAGTCCTTACTCATAGTTTGGATTGATGCCGACATGCTCTCCACTTCGGTCGATAGTTGATTCACACTTCCCGAAGCGACCTTGACCACATCTTTCGACTTTTCAGCCTCGAGGTTAGTCGCATGGGTAAAGTCGGCAGCACTCTTGCCGCTATGCGCTACAGATTCCGCCGTAGCACTCATTTCATTTATTGCGGTAACCACTTTCTCCGTCTCTTGTGTGTGGCGAGTGAGCAAAGACTTATTGGAATCTGCTTTCTGTTTCAGAGCCACCACTTCATGTTCGATAGCCTGGCTCGATTGCGAGACTTCCAACATCATCTTTTGCAGGTTCTCAATGAAGTGGTTGATGCCACTGGCAATCTTACCCAGGTCATCATTGCTATAGACATCCAGCCGCCGAGTTAGATCTGCATCTCCCCGGGATAGGCCCACAATGATGTTTCGCAGCGTGCTGAGGTGTTTGAAGATGGTATTGATAAAAAGAATACTCAAAGGAATGGAAATCAATGCCACCAGCACTAGCGCCATGGTGATACTGCCACTTAAGGCGTTGGTATTTTGCTGGATAAAGCCACGGTCAATATAACCCGTTAGTGTCCATTGACTATCACCAACGGCAAACTGGTTGGTATAAGGAATCAGATCACCTTCAATACGGTTGCTAAAAAGTAGCGAGCCTTTACTGTCTTGTAGATCAAAGTAACTTCCTTCAACAGAGGATTGGGAAAGCAATTGCTGTGTATTTCTCATATCTAGATAATAGATATCACCACCATTACCACTTGGAACAGTAATTGATATTAATGGGATATCATTTTGATAGAAAATATCACTCACCGTTGTTCCATTGGCACTATTTACCAGTTCAATGTAATGATTAGCTACGGATTCATCATCAATCCGCCCTTTATCGGTAATGACAAAATCAGCAATCACTTTCGCTGCGGCATAAAAACCTGCACGTTCAGTGACCTCTTGAATACTGGTAATATCCAAACTAATATTTTCAGAAATCAATACCTTATTACGGATATCATCATACAGCTTATCTTTCACCAAGCTAATTTGCGCATTGATACTTTCTGCATCGCTGTCAAAAATATAACGACTCAAATAATAATTGACGCTAAAAAAAGACGTAATGACAGTAGCTACTAATATAGCTATCAAAGTGGTAATTATCTTAACTTTGAATGATAGTTTATTTGCCATATGTTATCCCTATTGTGGCAAGTGATAGGT
>NZ_JACSOF010000273.1:0-2821 GCF_014349205.1 Photobacterium sp. BZF1 | reverse complement strand
TAGGGATTTGAACCCTAGATACGCTATTAACGTATGCCGGTTTTCAAGACCGGTGCTTTCAACCACTCAGCCATCTCTCCGTAAGTGCGGCGTATATTATCGGGCACTCTTAACGTTGTAAATACCCCAAACAACCGACTGCTCACAATACCAGCGATATTCTAATAATTGCGAGTTAAGCACTCAAACCGAAAGAATAAAATCAAATTCTCCAGCCTTATTTCCCTCGTTCCCGACAGGATCAAACTGGAGATGCTGACGCTCCCGCCCTCCCCACCATTCATTGCCGGTTTGCCCTTTGAGATATAACTGCGTCGTCAAAAGTTCTTGGTTGCCACGCCAAAGTTTTACATGGATATGCGGAGGACGCCCGGTATATGGCACTGGAAACAGGGTCCGAAATCGGTATTGGCCGTTACTATCCGTCTCTACCGCGCCAAAGCCTGCAAAGTGGCGGTCAAAGTTCTGATTATTGGGTTGCTGAGGGTGATCATAAACCCCATTGCCATCGCATTGCCAAATTTCCACTTTAACCCCTGTTAGAGGCTCCCCCTTCATATCCTTCACCCGACCAGTCAACTCTATGGGATCGCCGGCTATCCCTTGCTCCTGCAAAATTAAATTCGCCCTAAGCGGGATCGGTACAACTGGATAAAAAGGGCCTTCAGCTTGCGAAGGGGTTGCCACCAACGGTGCCCGCGCCCATAGGGGCTTAGCCAATAATACCGACCATAGTGCTAGAAAGTGCCGCCTCTTCATTCCTATTCTCCCTTTGGTGACGTCACTTATATTGTGGCAGTCACAAGGGAAATTGCTGATAAGATCCCTGTGCATTAACCGCCAACCTGTGCCACGATGTTAAAAAAGCAGGAGTAAAAATGACCCTTTCCCAAGCAAAGTTAGTGATCCCCGCGCACATGCTGCCAGGTGGAGTCGCGCCAAACGCCAACGACTTCGGCTTTGCCCATGTCGAAAAACAGCGCCTTGAGAATCGAGATATCCAACCCTTGACCGAGTATTCTTTCCGCTCACCGTTACCCCACATCGACAAAGCGAACTTGGCGACGGTATTTGACAATGCTGCAGAACATTTTCTCTGGCATCTTGCCAAAGGCACGCCATACCAAATTACCAAGTCATTCAGTAACGGAAGCCAAACTACCAAGAGCTACCATTATGAAAACAATAGGTTAACATCAAAATCATCTCCTTTGGCAGATCTATTAGCCAATAGCCTATTTTGATCCAACTATGAAGCTCATCCCATAAAACATGACAAGTTGTGACTATAATTCAAACAAGTGTTTAAAAGGATGTTTACTATGTTGCTCTACAAAACCGTGGTTGGAATCAATAAACAGCTCAACAAAATCATCACGATTCCTTTCCCCGAATTAGAAATGGGTGCGAATTGCATCACCAAAGCCGGTGAGCTTATGGCCTCAAAAGGCGCTCATAAAGTTCTCATTGTCACCGATGCCATGATCCACTCACTCGGGCTCACTACTGCTTTATGCGATTCCCTAACCACTAAAGGGATTGAGTTTGTCATCTATGACGAAGTAAAACCAAACCCTACCATTGCCAATATCGCTGTGGGTGCTGATGTTTACAAAGAACAACAGTGCAACGCCATAATCGCCATTGGGGGTGGTTCGCCAATAGATTGCGCCAAAGCCATTGGCGCAAAAATAGTGCGAGATAGGCCTGTAAGGCGATTGGCTGGAAAGCTAAAAGTCAGGAAGAAGTTACCCCCTTTTATGGCAATTCCGACGACAGCAGGCACTGGTTCAGAAGCAACCGTCGCAGCGGTTGTGTCAGATCCCAGCGCACGTGAGAAATTTGCTATTGTCGATCCGGCCATACTGCCGGATATGGCCCTGATCGACCCCACTCTCATGGTCGGCCTACCCAAGCCTATTACCGCAGCAACCGGTATGGATGCCCTGACCCACGCTATAGAGTCTTTTATCGGTACCTACCACACACCACTCACGGATAAGTATTCGACCCAAGCTACCGAGAAGATCTTCAAATATCTCACTACAGCCTTTGAAGACGGAAATGATCTGGAAGCCAGGGAGCAAATGGCAATTGCCTCCTATGAGGCAGGCTGCGCTTTCACAAGGGCTTATGTTGGCTATGTCCACGCCTTCGCCCACCAGTTAGGTGGCATGTACAATATTCCCCACGGCCTAGCGAATGCCGTACTGCTGCCTGAAGTACTGAAGCTTCTCAAGCCTTATTGTGAAAAGCGACTTCAACTGCTTGCAGAAGTCATAGGATTGGATACAGCAGAGGCATTCATTCATGCGGTAGCTGACTTGAACAAGAAGCTGGCTATCCCAACCTCATTCCCAGAGCTAAACGCCGATGAGATCCCGTTGATCACCCAGCGTGCCCTTGCTGAAGCCCATGGCACCTACCCGGTACCTGGCTACCTCACCCAACAGCAAGGTGAAGCGTTGTTACGGCGTTTTTTGAAGGGATAGGAGATCGGTGCTGGGTGCTGGGTGCTGGGTGCTGGGTGCTGGGTGCTGGGTGCTGCAGGATTTCGAAAAGCTATTAAGCGTCAAGCGATTTCTTTCCTTTTGCTCTGCCTAGATCCTGGGTCCGCTCTTCCGAGGGCCTTCTTTCCCTAGGCCCTCGTTCCCGCTTTTCCCAGGACCAGGACCTCGCGTTTGCCGAAGGCTAAAACGCGAAAAGGGCTCGCATTTCTGCAAGCCCTTCGAATGTGGCGGAGAGATAGGGATTTGAACCCTAGATACGCTATTAACGTATGCCGGTTTTCAAGACCGGTGCTTTCAACCACTCAGCCATC
>NZ_JACSOF010000272.1:0-2836 GCF_014349205.1 Photobacterium sp. BZF1 | reverse complement strand
TCTGTGGATTCCGCCCCCGCCATTAATATCACTTTCTTCAACATATAAATCATCAACAGCTGAAATATTAGGGGCATCTCCGTCATTGATGGTCACATCGACAACAATGCCCGTTTCCAACTTATCTCCATCAGTATCAGAAACCTGAACCGGCACATCGATAGTAATTTTCTCGCCATCAGTTGTAACTAAGTTGCTGCCGTTGCCACCTGAATGATCAAGTGGTTGGTACTGGGTTACCGTGGTCGTAACGACAACATCATGACTATTGACTGATTGAACTGCGCTAACCGCAATAGTTAAAACAGCTACATTCGAAACAGAGCCTGTTATGGTAGCTGTGTCACTGTCGTAGCTAAATGAAATCGCACTACCGCCGGCCTTCAGTTCATTCTGTAATTCACTGATCAGGGTTTCACGAACAGCGCTGTCTATTTCGACTGAGTTAGGATCTAATCTATCGACTCCAGCAGCGACATTAATGACAACATTATCGGTAACAGGGTATGGTTGTTCCGTACCTTCCGGAGTCAAATCACCTTCAGTGATTGTAATGCTCCCAATCTGCCCCCCTAGAGGATTGGAACCATCATTGACCAGCACTCGAATATGACCAGTCTCACTGGTATCGCCATCTTTATCATCAGCTAATACGTCGAGAACAATAATCTCATTGTCGTTGCTTAAATCATCAACTTGGTCAATGGGTTGCTTTTGATCCACGGTATAATTACCGTTTATATCAATGGATGCTTCAAAAACAACCACTGTTGGATCACTTGCCAGTGTGACGACAACTTCACTACCGTCAGCAGAAACAGAGTAAACAGTTGCTAAGCCATTACTGGTCAAGCCATTAAGAGATGATTGGGTGTCATGAAAGTAGACTTTGACAATTGAGTCACTGCCCGTATCTAATTCGACCTGTCCAGTACCCGAAGAGACTCCGGTATTACCATCATCCAGATTAACAATGCTATCTGCACCGAAGGCTGGAATATCACCATCAGTAATGGTCACATTAACAATGACGGGTTGAAGTAAGTCATCACCATCTTCGTCATCCATCTGCACAGGGATATCGATGGTGATTCCATCATCAGCAATATCAACATAGGAACCGGAACCCGAGGTGTGATCTAGCGGTGCACTTTGTGCAATCGTCATTGCAACACTTACATCACCATTGCTCTGCGAGGCGGGAGTCATCGTAATGGTGAGCACTTCTGTACTGCCCACTGATGTCACACCAGTAATGGTTATTACTCCGCCTGAATCAATATTCAGACTAAAGTCAAGGGCATCACCGTCAGAGGTCAACCCCTCAAGTTCGGTAAGTAGAGCCGTTTGAATTGCAGGGTCAATCCGCATTGAAGCCGCGACAAGATTGTCATTAACCGCTTCGACGGTGAAACTACCCGTTCCTGTAGAGGGGTACTCTTTACCCGTTGCTGGGTTTTCAAGATCACCTTCTACAACCGAAAGAGTAGCCGTGACATTCTCTCCTGTAGGATCTTGACCGTCATTGATAGTAATTTTAACTTGCCCAACATTACTCGTATCACCGTCTTTATCAGTCGCTGTCACGCCTAAAACAAGTTCAATATCATCGCCCTGCGCATTATCTTGTTCAAGCGGTGCATCTTGACGAACGGTATAAGTACCATCGTTATTCATGTTGATAGTAAGAACTGAGTCACCATCATTAGCACCACCAAAGACAGTCACTGAAATGACATTGCCATTGACTGAATATGTGGTTGCCTGGCCATTGGTTGTCAAGCCAACAAGTGTTGATTGCAAAGACGCAAAATCGAAACGGCCAATCTCATCACTACCAACGTCAAGATCGATGGCACCTGATACCGTTTGACTACTCTTAGTTTCAGTAATAACTGTTCCACTATCGACACCGATAAGTGGCTTATCGCCGTCTTTGATGATGATACCCACCACCGCGGCCGTGGTCAGATCATCGCCATCGGTATCTTTGGCCTGCACCTGCACATTGATTTGCAACTGGTCATCTTTCGATGAGATGAAACCTGCCGTGTCCCCGGTGTTGTTGTGGTCAAGCGGGATAGATTGGGTGACATTGACCGTGACTGTCAGGCCCTGCCCGTTCTGTACCGCCGACAACTCAACAGTGAGCGCCGGCTCGCCATTGAGGGTACCGACAATGTCGCCATCACTGTTAAGGGCAAAGTCCAGCGCCTGCCCGCCAGAGGTCAGCTCGGCTTTCAGCTCCGTGATTAAGGCGGTTACCTGCGCTGGGTCAACCGCAATGCTTGTAGGAACAAGGCGGTCTTCACCCGCCGCCAGCTCGAAGCTGCCGGATTGTGTGGCTGGGTAGCTGGTGTCGGTATCCGCTGGGTTAACACCATCACCGTCGGTGTCCAAGTCTCCTTCAGTCAGGGTAATGGTGCCGAAATAGCTTCCCGATGCATCATCGCCATCACTGACGGTGATAGCCATGGTGCCATTGGCCGGGTCGCCGTCCTTGTCGGTCGCGGTGACGTTGAGGTTAAACAAGGTCGACTCGCTGTCACCCTGGTCGATAGGCCCCGTTACCTTCACATCGTAGGTGCCGTCGGTCTTGACGGTCACCGTCATGATTGGCGCACTGTTAACATCCAGTACCGTCAGGACATTGCCCGCCACGGTAAAGCTGGTCGCATAGCCATTGCTGGTGAGGCCAGTCAGGCTTGGCTGGACAGACTGGAAGACCACGCTGTATATCTCATCCGAGCCGACATTGAGTGGGATTTGGCCAGAGATGACCTGCCCTTTATCATCCGTTTCATCGATAGACACACCGTTGTCAGCACCGAAGGAC
>NZ_JACSOF010000271.1:0-3066 GCF_014349205.1 Photobacterium sp. BZF1 | reverse complement strand
GGCTGAGTTAACTCAGCCGTTTTTTATTTTACGCTTTAAGAGGTATTAACTCTCAGGCGTCTCAACGCTAACTTCATAACTGGTGAACTTACGAATGTTAATGACACCAGTGTCGAAAATCAGGTATTGGCCTTTAATACCCAGCAGTTTGCCTTCGACTACGGGTTCTTTGTCGAAGTTATGGGAGGCTATCTTCTTCGGGTGCTCCGTCACTGGGTATTGGATATCAACGATCTCTTCGTTGAGTTGCTCGACGGCACCTTCCCCGTATATTTCCAGCAATTCATTAATACGTTGCTCAATGGCGGGCAAAAGGCGCAGCGCTTCATCTTGCAGGGCAATGTCAGCATTATCTCCCTTAAGCATGGCTCGCCAGTTCGTCTTATCTGCAACCAGCTCAGCCAGTGCAATTTCAGCAAGGCCGGAAATTTGACGAGTTTTGACTTTTAAAATCGGTAAAGCCTGTGTTGCCCCTTGGTCGATCCAGCGTGTCGGCAACTGAGTATGTCTCGTAATACCTACTTTTAAACCTGAGGTATTCGAAAGATAGACATAGTGGGGAACCATACAGTTGGCGTCACCCCATTCAGGCTCTCGGCATGTGCCTTTTGCATAATGGCAGGTTTCCGGCTTCATGATACACATGTCACAACGGGCTAACTTCTTCATACACGGAAAACAGTGCCCCTGAGAGTAGCTTTTCTTCGTTTTCTTACCGCAGGCATCGCAGTAGATATTACCGGTATAGGTTAGCTTGAGGTGTTTGCCAATAAGCGGGTTTAAAGGGAGTAACTTATCACCAACAGGGAGTTGGTACTCGACAACATCGCCGAGTTGAGACTTCATTTTGCTCAGTGTTCCTAGCATGACTTTGCTCTTTGTTATGTTATGCCTCTATCATAACACTTGGCAGTTCTGTGTGCTTGTTCTTGTGATGCCAGAGTGGCTTCCCTTTATATTAATTGTTTCGTTAAGGACTTTTATGGTCGATAGAATAGAGGTAGCAAAACTATCCCCGGGCTTTATTGAGCCAGACATCGCCCTTATGCCTGAAACAGAGCGATGCGAATTATGGCGAGCCATAAACGCTGCATTTGCCGAATATGAAGACTTTATTGGTAAGCCGTATAAGCGATTTACAACCTACGAGCAATTTATACAAAGCCTTACTGCTGAAACCAACCACTATCTGTTAATCAAAGATGGGGAAAAAAGCTTAGCGGGTGTGTGTTATCAGGAGCCTGATGAGCTTTCGGAGACCTTGTACTTCGGCACGCTTTGGGTGGCGCTGGAATATCGAAACATGGACCTTGCATCCCAGTTGATTGGTCAATTAGAACGAGAAGCAAGAAAACGGGGCTTGAAAGGTATGAGTATTCAACTTTATCGGATACCTACCTTGATTGACTTCTATCGTAGGCGTCATGGTTTTGTATTTGCGATAGACGAGACACGAGGTCAAATGGTCAAATACTTCGACTGTAAATAATTGTAATCTTTGGCTGCTTGTGGTTTACATGTTTATACGTCACTGTATCATTTTCATATGCCACTTATCACTTAGTGGCATGACTCGTTAGCAAGTGCTCAATGTCAATGAAATAATAAGAAGGAAAGAAGCCATGAAAAAAGCTCTGCTTGCAGGATGCATTGTATTTGCAGCTAGTGTTTCCGCATCCCCATTTGAAAAGCCTGAAGACGCCATCGAATACCGTCAAGCGGCATTCACCATGATTGCGACTAACTTTGGTGACTTGGCTGAAATGGTCAAGGGGCGTAAAGATTGGGATCAGCAAACTTTCAGCCAGCGCGCGCAATTTATTTCACAGCTAACTTATATGCCGGAAGAAGCTTTCAAAGTCGAGGGGACAGACAAAGGCCAAACTAAGGCTAAGCCCGAGATTTGGTCAGATTGGGACGGCTTCAGTGCTAAATTAGATAAATTCCAAGGTGATATGGCAAATTTGGCTAAAGTATCACTCGAAGGGGATGAGAGAGTAACCAAGCGTGCTTTTGGTGAAGCGGCCAAGAACTGTAAGTCTTGCCATAGCGACTATAAGTACCGCTAGGCTTAGTGCTCCTTTCTACACCAGCGCAAATAGTAAATAAAAAGTGCCAGACCGAAGTCTGGCATTTTTTGTTCAAATCAAATAGGCGACCACATCTTTGGCAAGGGTGACATAAACGATTATGCCGATAACGAAAAATATCACCCAGCCCCAAATACCACTTACGACTTTCGGTAATTCGTCATCATTAAGCCGTTTCCTGCCTGTTAGCATCGGTGTAATCAGGTTTTCTTTTCGTAAGAAGTAAACAGCAATCGCGGTTAAATGAAGCCCAATGGCACCAAGGATAATATTAAAGTTGATGGCATGGATTTCCGTCAGCAGACTGCTTGTTTCACCACTGACAAGGTAAGCGAAAGGCCCTTCGGAAATAATATCGTCATTGGCAAAAAGCCCTGTTGTTAGTTGCGTTATCAGCAGGAGCATAAAAGCAACCACCATATAAGCGCCGGCAGGGTTGTGACCAGGAGAATATGAAGTTTTATCACCTCGAAGACTTGCGGCTAGATAGTTGATAACAGTTACCGGAGAACGGACAAAACGGCTGAATTGAGCGGTTTCACTGCCAAAGACACCCCAAATCAGTCGAGTCGAAATGAGCGCTAATAGAAAATATGCCAAACTAAAATGCCAGTCCATTAGCCCCTCAGTACCTGTATACCATAGCCCACCAATGGTGAAGGCCTGAAGCCAGTGGTAACCACGGATAAAACTGTCCCACACCGGGTGAAGTTGGGTATGAGTCATTATCTATTCCTTCCATGAAAAATGATATCGATATTTTACCCTTTAGAAACATACTGGCTACAGTGATTGTTGTTTCTTTTCATTTATTTACAAAACAGTTCTGGTGTTCAGCCTATTGATTGTTAGGTCAACAAAAAGGCCCCTAATGGGGCCTAATGCCATTCGGATAAGCGTCATCGTTTATACCTGAACGGATACTTGGGTGGCACATAGAGGACTGAACGTGGAAACGTTCGGTCCTTTCTTTTAT
>NZ_JACSOF010000270.1:0-3071 GCF_014349205.1 Photobacterium sp. BZF1 | reverse complement strand
TATTTAAATGGTATTATTTTTATAACGAAGCTAATCGTTCTAGATAGAATATTCCTGTTCTTGTCATTTGGCGGACCTTTATGGTCCGTCTTTTTTATGTTTTAATGAAAAAAGACGTATCATCATTAAAGATAATACGTCTAAGTCATATTTGACTTGGAATACACATTTTACTCGTTTTTCTTTTTAGCCTGATTGACTTACTTTATCCTAAGTGAGGGCTAGCCCAATCATTAATTATTTTACCAATGAGAGGAATATTTGAGTACTGGTGGCGTTCGCCAGTGACTTCTTTACAAGTAATGTGTTCCATATTCAAAAGGACATGATTTATTTCTTGGTATGAACCAAAAGGGTCATGACTCTCTTGAATAATAAGAATGGGTAATCCGTGGTTATTCAACGCCGGTAATAACTCTTTTTCAATATTTGAGTATATACTCCACGCAATACCAATAAATACAAGTCTATCCCAACTGATTTTTTGCTGAGATTTTAGTGTGACTAATGTACCAATTGATTTTGTGATAACCACATCGTAGTGTCCAGATGGGAGGTGTTCTATTTCTGTATCTACATTAAAGTCTTGCTCGAAATCCCAGGCATTATATCGATGTACATCAATATTTTCGTTTGACCAAGGTGTAGCCGCTATTATTTTTTCAAGCCAAGTTTGTGTCGCAGGCATTTTTCCAGGTATTGCTAAAATCTTCATTATATTGATCTTAAATCTCTATTTCTCGAGATGGATTATGTCTGTAGTTGTCATGTGTATTCTGTGATTTGCATCACAAAAAATTGTGTGGTTATCATGGCAGATAATCAATATTAATGAATGTTATGTTCAATGAAAATTAATGGTGTTATCACTTATCTCTCAAAAAAATTATTATTGTTGGTAACCCCTAAGTAGTGCTGCGGACTACACTTTAACATTAGCTGTGTGCTTGGAGGCTGCGTGAGTGGGATGCTTGGTTAGACGGCTCTTTATTTTTCTGGGGCTAACATTATTACTGGCTATGCGGGTAGGGGCAGAGACACTGCCGAACATCGACTTTGTCGATAGTGAAATCGAGCGCTTGAACAACGAGAACCCCAAGGATGAAAAACTGCTTGGGCAGTATCAAAGCTTGGCGCAGAGTTTGAAAAGCCAATCAGCTTTAACTGAAGACCAAGATAAATTACGTACCCTAATAACCCAGTTTCCTGAACAGCGAACACTGCTCAACAAGAAGATCAAAGAAGCGGGTCAATTACCCGTATTCCAGACAGAACAACTGCAATCCTACGATGACCTATCCCAAGCCTTGGCCAGGTTGAGCGCCTCACTCAGTGAATGGCAGGCGGCTTTAAAGGCGAATGGCGATGAGCGTAAGAAACTCAATGACTCCAGAATTACACTGCCCAAGGAAATTGCCAGCCTAAATAGTCAGATAGAGCAAGCTTCGCTAACCGTCAGTGATAGTGAGGATAAGTTACAAACGTGGCTGGCAGCGGCAAATTCAAAGACCTTACAATTAGAGAAGGATAAAAAGCTGCTTGAACAACAAACACTCGACGAGCGTAGTGAGTTGTTGCAGTTGGAACAAGAGCTACTAGCAAAGAAAATTGATTTGGCAACGCCCCTGCAAGTCCAGTTACAAAACCGCCTCACAGCCATTGAACAAGGTTCTGCCAAAGCCTTGATCGTAGAAGTTGAGCAGCTCAATGATGAGCTTGGAAGTGCTGAAGGCACACAGTCTGACCAAGAAATACCCCAGCAACAGCATATTGCTAAGCTACTCGAGTTTGCCAAAGAGCTAGAGCAGGTTCTGCTCGACATTGATGATGCCCGAATAGAGATACACCGTATTCAAGCGGAAAGGCAGAATCTTACTGACGAGCAGGTATTGATTCGAAATAACTTGGATTGGCTCAGGGAAAGTACAGCCTTTGGGGCTTCTATCCGTGCCCAACTGCAGCGGCTACCAACCCGGGTGAGGGTGAATGTGATTCCCGATCAAATCGCCAATGCCCATATTAGAAAATACGAGATAAGTCAGCTCCGCTCGGATGTCATGCTTGATGAACAGGCGCAAAACCAGCCGGCATCAAATAGTAACTCCGAAAAAGGCCAAGAGTCACAGTCAATCATCCAAAAGCAAAAAGCTCTGCATAAAGAGCTACTGTCCAGGCTGGGACTTGAATATGACAAGTTGATCACTGAGTTGAGTCGTCTTCAGGCAGCTACCATCCAATATAAAGATGAGGTAACCAGTGCCCGTTCTTTCCTGCGCGAGCAGCAGTTGTGGATACGCAGCAACTTGCCGTTATGGAAAAATTTAACCCGCTTTGAAATGGATGTATGGTTCGGCGCCCATACACCGCTTAAAATTATGTTTGAGCGTACCACCCAGCAGCAACAGGTGACCCTGGCACTTTCCATTGCAGCATATTCATTATTGTTTGTTTTTGTCAGGATTAAACTCACCCGTCTTAGCGACCAGCGCCGCACGGAATACAAAGGGCTGTTTGGTCATCCACTTAAAGATAAGTTTCGTTATACCCTCTTCCTATTCGCTTTGGCCTTATTCCGTGCGGTGATCTGGCCTTTATGGTATGGGCTGACTGCGCTTGGGATCTATTGGTTATGGCCTCAACCGACATCGGGTGATCTTCCGTCATTGATCACAGCTAGTGCATGGGGGTTGTTTGTACTGGAACTGATTCATGGGCTGACGGCTAAGGATGGTGTGTTAGATTTGCACCTTAACTGGCCATCGGAAATTTGCCGTTACCTACACCGCGAAAGCCGCCGACTGCGCTGGCCTTTGATTGTTATTTTGCTGGCTTTATATTGCTCTGAGTTGGTCTCCGGCGAGAAGGAAGCAGAGGCTTCCCGAGTTCTGTTCCTATTGCTCGTAGGTTGTATGACTTATATCTACGCGTTCCTATTTAAGCGCGAGCGCTTGCCGATGGTGCTGCCGTCACCGCTGCATCAAGGGTTTCCGCTGATGCTCACCCGGGGCCTGGTGATTGGTTCGTTCCTTGCCATTATGTTGATGTCGGTGCTGGGGCTTTACCTTGCTGCT
>NZ_JACSOF010000269.1:0-3218 GCF_014349205.1 Photobacterium sp. BZF1 | reverse complement strand
GAGACCATCATAAGCTTGGTAACCATCAGTTTAAAGATAGCCTCCGTACTTTCCAAGGAAAGCTGCCGGTCAAGTCCGCGCACGACTGTTCTGATAGTCTAACAAGACAATGTTATTCATGCCATCCAGTGTGGCGGAAGGTGAGTCAGCACCGGAGCAGTAGGCCCACATATAGCATTGCTTATCTTCCTTGAGGACATTCAGCGGTGTCTCATCCACCTGGATAGCAACCTGCCAAGTAAGTGTTCGTGTAATGCCTGGTAAAGTGGCTGTGCATATTGGTATTTACCAAGGATGTGTTGGCGAGCTGGCTTTCGGTAGCGTTTCTCTTCTTCATCCAAGTCAAGGATAATACGTTCACGCGGCAGGTCTTTGGGTGGTGGCTTGTGTTTCCCGGGGGGCTTTTTAGTGGTCGTTGTGACGACGACTTCCGGCTCCACGGAGTCGGCTTCACTTTCCACTTCATTGAACAGGTCACCCTGAGCACTGTCGTATGGCTTGAGTGCCTAAGCACGCTTGGCGAACTGGCGGTCGATGGCCAGTTTTAACTGCTCGAGCAGCGAAGCTTTTTCAGCCATCAGAGCTTTAACCATTGCTTGAAGCGCGGCGACATCTTGGCTATCAGGATTAATTGCACTCGTCATTTTCATAGCCACTATTATATCAAAATGGCGGCCTAACAAACTGATATATAGAGACTATTATAGTGTTAGCTCATTGTATAACCGTGTGTTTTGATGGGTTTATGGCCAATAATAGTGAAGCCAGCAAGCAGTCTATCCAGTTCAAATTGGCTGAAGGTAAACACTTGTTTTTTCTCGCTAACAGGCAATTTGAACTTGGCTTTTTCCAGACGCTTGTACCACAGGGCGAAGCCTGTGGTATCCCAATAAAGCCCCTTTATCTTGTCACGCTGCTTGTTGGTAAACAGAAATAGTGCGCCAGAGTCAAGAGGTAAGTCAGTCTCGGACTCAACCAATGCCGCCAGGCCATTGATAGATTTTCTGAAGTCGACGAACTCCCGGTAGAAGTAAATAGCCGGAGGGTGTACTAAGCCTCTAATGATGACAAGACACCCATAAGCTCGGCGACTTGGTAATGGGGGTCTGTTCAACCACTTCTGCGCGGATAAAGCCACTTTGCTGGTTACCACCGTCGCATTCCAGTGGCGCCGTTTAGCAAAGAACGCTGAGGTACTGTAGTTACGAAGCACATGTGGTCTATCTCGGTGACTAACTTTATGACGTTGCTTTAGCCAGCAGTAATACACACTACGCGAAACAGTAGAACCTTTACCATTCTCATTACGGAAAACTGCTCAAGGTGCATATGCATGAAATCAAAGCTCGCTATTTTAAATGCTTCGTGAAGTTGGTGGCAGCTTTTTTTACTATTACAAGCTCCTCCGCTTGCTCGGTATAGAGGCGCTTGAGCAAGTATTCTCGGCTGCAAGGTCAGCCTCTTGTTAACAGGCGCAGACCTTCCTGGAGCTTTTACGTCAGCCGTATGTTTGAGAAGCATGTAAAATATTCAGTTGTCGTGTTGTTTCTGGAATTGATGTGCTTTCAGCAAGCTTAAGCACTTGTACCTTAGACTTTTCGGTGTGTTTGATACGTGTCTTAGTGTTTGTCGTTGTTTACCTTGTTAAGTGATTTTACTCGCTTAACTGGCGTCTAAAACTGCTAGTTCAGATCATACATATGAATTCTTTATTCCATCATAAAGGTGCCTTTGTCGAAGCCCCCTGTAAGATAATCTCCAAAATAATGTAAGAACCAAGATTAATAATTTGCAAAATCATAGATTTTAGACTTTAACTATTACTGATGAGAATCATTAATGACAGCTATTAAAAGGACTTACTGTTATGATTGTACGAGCTCGCTCTCCTTCACGCTTAGGTGTTGCCGGCCATGGTACAGATATCTCAACTTATAGATATGCATTTGGTGCATGCGTTCTGAATGCTGCTATTGATATGTATGCTAATCGTAAAATCGAGTTACTAGAGGCTCAAGATGGAATTATTTTCATCTTTCTTGATAACAAGGAACCTTTTCAACCCTTTTTACTCAATTTAATAGTAGTTCAAGGTGAATTAATACTATATCAAACAGTTTATAATCGAAATTTTTGTGATTATAACGACAATAAAGCTTTACATACGAAAGTCTACACGCATTCTGAACCCCCACCAGTATGTGAGCTTGGATCATCCTCGACAATGATAGTAATGACTACTAGTGCTTATCAGAAACTCTCTTTTGACAATGAGATTGAATGTGTTTTTGTTTCTGCTGAAAAATTGTTAGTTAGAGCAACAAAATGGCAATTTAGTATAAAAAATACAATTATTGAGTCAGAGAAGCGTATAGCACCCAATTCAGTGAAGCGGTTCCGACATAATCTAAGGTAAGTATTATGTTAGTTAATGATAAATTTATATTTCTACAACTACAAAAGACAGCTTGTACTCATGTAGAGAGAATAATGTACAACCTTTTTCCTGATACTAAACAGATAGGTAAACACTATAAAGTACCTACTGACTTCAACATTGGAGAAAGAACCGTTCTCGGCTCAATAAGGAACCCATTTGACTGGTATCTATCATATTGGACATACAGTTGTTTGGCAAAAGGTGGGCCTTTTAAACGTACATGTAGCCATAAAAGTCTCAAAAATGTAATGAAGAATGAAAGGATTAATAATAGTCACAATGAGTTACCAAGACCGTTAAGATCTCTGTGTCAACATACGTTATATGAATTTACTCGCCCGGTGAATTATTGGAAATACTTGTATGAGGACGCCAATGACCCTCACAGGTTTAGATTATGGCTGAAATTGGTGCTTGATGATAAAAGAAAGTTTGATCTTTTTCAAGATTATGGAATTAGTACAGTATCAAATTTTGCAGGTATATATACTTATTTAGTCCTTTTTCTTTATACAAAAGACTTTAATAAACTTTTTTCCAAGGATTTAACGTATAGCACGATTGATAAGATGAATTTAGTGGTTGATGAATTCTTACGAACAGAGAATATTTCTTCCGACTTTACAAAGGTTTTGAAAGAAATGTCAATTCCGATAAGTGAGTCTATAAGTAAAGATCTACAAGGAAAAACTAACTCATCCAAAAGAATTCATCACAGGGACTTTTACTATGATGATGAGACTTTCAATTTAGTGAAAGATAAAGAAAAGTATATATT
>NZ_JACSOF010000268.1:0-3223 GCF_014349205.1 Photobacterium sp. BZF1 | reverse complement strand
GTTTATATGATTATGTGTCATTTGCTGACCAAGATGATATCTGGCTTGTTGATAAGTTGAAACAGTCTATTTTAACGATCAAAAATGAAAATGCAGATGCATATTCTGGAAATGTGACAGCATTCTGGTGTGATGGCAAGCAGAGTTTGGTGAAGAAAGATTATAGCCAAACTCAATACGACTACTTATTTGAGTCATCCGGCCCTGGATGTACCTTCGTTTTATCAAAAAAGCTTGCGGATGCAATTAAACTAAAGTTGAAAAGCAAGAAAAATCAAATCAATAACCTATGGGTTCATGACTGGTTTTGCTACAGTTTTGCTCGTGCTAATGGTTTTCGTTGGGTCATTGGTTCCGAACCTTTAATGTTATATAGACAGCATGATAGTAATGAAGTAGGCGCAAACGCAGGTATTAAAGCGATTATTTCCAGGACAAAAGTTGTTCTAAGTGGTGACGCCTTTGATAAAGTAAAGGCACAAGCTGATTTTCTAGATCAAAAAGAACTTCCTCTTGAATATATGAACTCTGGAACGTTACATAGTTTGTTTAAGCTATTTTTCATTTCATTAAAATGTCGTAGGAAATGGTCGGATAAAATTATGTTTAGTGTAGCTATTGCATTGTTATCGTTAAATAAAATTCTTGGAGTTCGTTAATGTACCTAGTTACAGGCGCCAGTGGCTTCATCGGCAAGGAGTTATTAAAGTCAAATTGTAAGTTCAAATCTCTATACAGGATTAGTGCTTGCGATAAAGTTGAACCCTATTACTGCATAGATGAATTAGATGGAAACACCCAGTATGGGAATGCTTTTGATGGTGTCGAAGCAATTATACATTTAGCAGGCTTAGCGCACTCCAAGTCCTATTCTCACAAAGAGTATAGAAAGGTAAATGTTGAGGGCACGTTAAATATAGCTAAGCAAGCTGCTGTTGCTGGCGTAAAAAGATTTGTTTTTGTTAGCTCGATTGGTGTTCATGGCTTTAGTCTGAATGGCAAAATCACCGAGCAATCTCAAGTTAGTCCTCATAATGAATATGCAAAATCCAAATATGATGCTGAATTAGGTTTAAGCGAAATATCAAAAGAGACAGGTCTGGAAGTTGTTATTGTTCGTCCTACTTTAGTTTATGGGTTTAATGCTCCTGGTAACTTTGGTTTGCTTACAAGTCTGATTAGCCGTTTTCCATTATTACCTTTTGGTATGGTACATAATAGACGGGACTTTATTTCAGTACAGAACTTATCAGACTTACTGATAACGTGTGCTAAACACCCTAAAGCGGCTGGTCATACCTTCCTTGCGTCTGAGGGTGAAACTGTATCAACGAAAGAGTTTGCAAATGCAATAGCTGGTGGCCTGAATAAAACCATTATCCAACTCCCTGTTCCGGTTAAATTAATGAAATTTGTCGCCAGAGTCACTGGCAGGTCAACCATGGTGGAGCAACTTGTTGGAAACTTTGAAGTTGATTCATCACACGCCAAGAATATATTAGATTGGCAGCCTCCTTATACAATGAAAGAATCCATGAAAACACTCATAGCGAAAAATAAGTGAAACGTTACATTTACTTTTTTGATACAGAATGTCCTGTTTTGACCACCAAGGTGATTGGTAATGAAGGCAAATCTTGGTCGCTGTTCTGATTTTATACCTATTTTAAAATATCTTATATAAGGGTTTTGTTACTGTACAGGCCCTCTTATAATTCCCGCATTCCCGCATTCCCGCATTCCCGCATTCCCGCATTCCTGCTTTACTATTCCCCCTATACACCGTCAAAATCATCAGTATCATAAAACTCAGAACATCTAGCACATGATAAAAAAAATTCCGTTGCTCCTTTATGCTCTACTTATCCTCTTTCTCTCACTTAAACCCAATGGCCCGGAGTTAGTCTCTATACCCCATATCGATAAAGTGCAGCATTTCATCGCTTATGCAGTGTTTGCCATAGTTGCGGCATATGCTGTTGCAACTAAGCGGGCTTTTTATAGATATGGATTAGCCATTGTGTTGTTCAGTGGTGGTATCGAAATCCTCCAGCCATATTTCGGCCGTGAGTGCTCGCTTTTTGATTTATTGGCAAACTCCCTAGGTGTGGCTTTAGGGATGTTTATTGTGTCACTTGTTAACAACAAGCAAGTTTGGTTCGAGGGTTACTTAAACTTGGATTAGCCTGAGAAGCCATCATAAAAACGATTAATTAGTATTGTAGATAGCCCAAGGCATGTAAAACTGTATGCTAAATTTATGGGGAAATGAAGGAAGGACTTGGTTGCAGTCTTGGGGCTGAAAACCTGGTCGACATCCTGTAGACTGACTCTTTCAATTCGTGTATGTCGGAAAGTTGTCTATTGGCGCAGGCCTTGAAGATAACTTCTATTAGAGTGAAGGACTATATGTTCAATAAGATCTTGGTTGTTTGCGTGGGTAATATCTGTCGTTCCCCATCTGGTGAGTACTTACTCAAGCACCATCTTCCTAACAAACATATCGCATCTGCAGGTGTAGGTGCCTTGGTAGGTAAACCCGCTGACAAAATGGCGGCTGAAGTCGCACTTGAGCACGGTATTAATTTGGAAGGCCATGTGGCCCAGCAATTGACCAGTGATTTATGCCGTGATTATGATTTGATTCTGGTGATGGAAAAAGGCCATATCGAAGCGGTGACCAGTATTGCGCCCGAAGCGCGCGGTAAAACCATGCTGTTTGGTCAGTGGATTGGTCAAAAAGACATTCCCGACCCATACCGCCAAAGCCGTGAAGCGTTCGACTTTGCCTATGAGTTGATTGATGATTCAGCCAAAGCGTGGGCGAAGAAGTTGTAATTAGTCGCCTTGGTACTTGCATGATCTCGTATCAAGGCGTTTTTCAAAGCTATTGAGCGGGTTACGTCATTCCAAATGATCGGAAAAATCTTCTCAATACTATTCTTCTGAAACCCTACATGGTTACCGGAACTGGCTAAATACAGCCCCTCTTGTGACTGTTCTGCCGTCTAAACCACCTCATATTAAAAGTTCATGGTTGGAGTAAAGTTCTGCTATTACGTGGTTCTTCATATAAAGTAACAAAAAACATTAAGGATGAAATATTAAATTTCATTAAAGTAACGTTGTATATGAAAAATAGTGATTTTTGAGCTCTGGTCCGATATGTTTACTATTATGTGTTACGACTAATTTTTCTGACATTAATGCGGTAAATATATCT
>NZ_JACSOF010000267.1:0-3224 GCF_014349205.1 Photobacterium sp. BZF1 | reverse complement strand
GTACTTAACCTGCCAGTGGCTGAATATCCAAAAATCAGTCCTCCATCCGTTGGTGTAACAGCCGTCTACTCTGGTGCAAGTGCCGAAACCGTTGAAGAGGCGATAGCCGACCCAATTGAAGCATCGGTCAATGGTGTAGAAAACATGATTTACATGTCTTCTAAGAGTGCTAACGATGGTTCTTATAACTTGAACGTAACCTTTGATATCGGCACTGATCCGGATATGGCGCAGGTTAACGTTCAGAACCGCGTTTCTCAGATCGAGTCCAAGCTACCAGCTGAAGTACGTATGGTAGGTGTGACGGTTAAGAAACGTTCGCCTGACTTGCTGATGGTACTTAACTTTTACTCACCAGACGGTAGGTATGATGACCAGTTCCTGATCAACTACATTAACTTGAATGTTAAAGATCAGCTGGCGCGTGTTACGGGTATCAGTGAGGTTAATGTTATCGGTGGTGGCGAATACGCGATGCGTGTTTGGCTAAACCCTGAGAAAATGGCCAACCTTAACCTAACGACGTCTGATGTTAATGCAGCACTTGCTGAGCAGAATGTTCAGGTAGCTGCTGGTCAGGTCGGTGCCGCACCGTACAACAATCCTCAGGAAGTGCAGTTCAACCTGGTAACTAAAGGTCGACTAGAAACTGTTGAAGAGTTCGAGAACGTGGTTCTTCGTGCTAACAACGACGGTTCTATGGTTTACCTAAAGGATGTCGCCCGCGTTGAACTAGGTAAGAAGTTCTATAGCGGTAATGGTATGTTCCGTGGTCAGGATGCTTCTATCGTGGCGCTAAACCTTCAGTCCGATGCCAACGCACTGGAAAGTGGCCAAGCGGTCATGGACTTGCTTGAGCGCTTGAGCGTCGACTTCCCTGAAGGTATGGAGTACGAGACCAGTTACGATACAACCCTTTTCGTTGCTGAATCTATCAAAGGTGTTGTGGTTACCTTGATCCAGGCGATCTTGCTGGTAATCGCTGTAACCTACATGTTCCTGGGTAGCGTACGCTCGACCTTGATTCCGGTTGTTGCGATTCCAGTATCGCTTATCGGTACTTTCGCGATTATGCTGGCTGCTGGGTTTACCAATAACACCGTTACCTTGTTCGGCTTGATACTGGCCATCGGTATCGTGGTGGATGATGCGATTCTGGTTATCGAGCAGGTCGATACCAATATGAAACGCGACCCAAGCCTGACTCCGGCGAAAGCTACGCTTATTGCGATGAAGGAAGTAACAGGTCCGATTGTGACCTCAACATTGGTACTTCTAGCGGTATTCGTACCTGTAGCCATGCTGCCAGGTATCACCGGTATCATGTATCGCCAGTTCGCACTAACGATTTGTATCTCGGTAATCATTTCCTCTATCAACGCATTGACACTTTCTCCGGCACTATGTTCTTTGGTGCTTAAGCAAGGTGGTGACAACACAGCTCGTTGGTTTGAAGTCTTTAACCGTGGTCTTGATAAGGTAACGATGAAGTACGGCGCCATTGCTGGCTTCATGGTGCGCAAAGTTGCTTTGCTTGTGACCTTCTTCGTACTTGCTGTTGGTGCGGTAACCTTCCTGTCGAAAACAACGTCTACGGCGTTTGTACCGACGGAAGATAAGGGTATCTTGCTGGTAAACGTTCAGTTACCTGACTCGGCTTCTCTATCTCGTACTGAAGAAACAACTGAAAAACTTCAGGAGATCCTTGCCGACGAACCAGGTATTGAAGGTATTACCGTTGCAAACGGTTATGCATTCATGACAGGTGCTGCTGCCTCAAACGGTGCTTCCCTGTTCATTAAGTTGAAAGAGTGGGATGAGCGAAATGCAATGGAAGGGGATCACTCATCTTTTGCCATTTCGAACCGTGTAAATGGTCGTGCGGCAATGGAGCTTCCTGAAGCGATTGTCTTTGCAATGGGTGCTCCGGCAGTACCGGGTATGGGTGCGGCTGATGGTTTCGAGTTTGTGCTTGAAGATACTTTGGGCCGAAGCCGAACAGATCTTGCAAATGTCATGGGTGAAATGATTCAGGCGGCTAACCAGCAACCAGAGATCCAATTTACCTTTAGTACATTCCGTGCAAACGTACCTCACTACTACATTGATGTTGACCGTGTTAAAGCCAAGCAACTGGGTATTCCACTAACGGAAATCTTCCAGACGCTACAGGGTAACCTTGGCTCAATGTATGTGAATGACTTTACTCTATACGGTAAGAACTTCCGTGTAACCGTTCAGGCTGATAGTGACTATCGTGATGGCCTAGATGCTCTACAACGATTCCACGTACGTTCAGCATCTGGTGAGATGATCCCGCTAAGTACCATTACGTCGGTTGAGCAGGTATTTGAGCCAGACGTTGCATGGCGTTACAACATGTACCGTTCAGCTGTTATCCAGGGTAGTCCAGCGCCGGGTTACTCAAGTGGTGACGCAATCGCAGCCATGGAGCGTGTAGCAGCAGAAGTTCTTCCTCAGGGCTACCAGTACGAATGGACCGGTATGGCTTACCAGGAAGTTAAAGCGGGTAACCAAGCAATCTATGCTTTCGCACTAGCACTTGTGTTTATTTACCTGTTCATGGTGGCCCAGTACGAGAGTTGGAGTATTCCTCTGGCAATCATCTTGGTAGTACCGGTGGCGACCTTGGGTTCATTCTTGGCGCTAGCATTGACCGGCACGCCGTTGAACTTGTATGCGCAGATCGGTTTGGTTCTCTTGATTGCACTTGCAGCTAAGAACGCCATCCTGATTGTAGAATTCGCTAAGATTGAGCGCGAAGAGAAAGAGTTGGATATCGAGCAAGCTGCGGTACGTGGTGGTAAGCTTCGTTTCCGCGCGGTAAATATGACGTCTTGGTCGTTTATCCTAGGTATTCTACCTCTGATCTTTGCCAACGGTGCAGGTCACATCAGCCAGAACTCGTTGGGTATTTCCCTAACCGGTGGTCTGCTATGTGTGTTGTTGGCAGGAACCTTCTTGATCCCTGGCTTCTTTGCACTGGTACAGCGTCGCCGTGAGAAATTCCATGGTGGTTCAACTAAGTTGATTCCGCTTGATGATGAGTAACGCTGTAGCGTAATGCTAAGTATCAGATAAATAGAAAGCTCCCAGAGATGGGAGCTTTTTTTATGGTGCGCCGAGCATGGTGTCAACCTAGGAGGTGAAAGTCCTCTACGGGCTCAGTCGAGCGAGAACCGTTAGCCTATGCAAGGGTGTTC
>NZ_JACSOF010000266.1:0-3278 GCF_014349205.1 Photobacterium sp. BZF1 | reverse complement strand
TTAGAGAACTGAACAACAACTGGAGCTTTAACTTTAGCAGCAGCTTCTAGTACAGAGTTTACAGAGTCAGTGTTAACAACGTTAACCGCTGGAAGAGCAAATTTGTTTTCTTTTGCTACTTCAAATACTTTCTGTACGTCGTCGCCAGAAATAACACCAGGTTTTACAAAATCGAAGATCTTAGACATAACAATAGTCCTATTAGCCTTGTTGTCTTATATAAATATATAAATCTGTGCAATCGTTTGCGAAGTGGCCATATTCTACAAAAACATGACCTTTTTCACAATCAGATAAAAGGCGGGAGCTCTTTATTGGACGGAACTCCCGCACTCAAATTACTTAAGCTTTAGCACGCTCTTCTAGCATTGCAACCGCTGGAAGTACTTTACCTTCAACGAACTCAAGGAACGCACCGCCACCTGTAGAGATGTAAGAAACGTCAGCCTTGATACCGAACTTGTCGATAGCCGCTAGAGTGTCACCGCCGCCTGCTACAGAGAAACCTGCAGATTCAGCGATTGCTTTAGAGATACCTGCAGTACCCGCTTCGAAGTTCTTGAACTCGAATACGCCTACTGGGCCGTTCCAAAGGATAGTTTTCGCGTTGCCGATGATTTCAGCAAGAGCTGCAGTTGACTCAGGACCTAGGTCGAAAATCATGTCATCGTCAGCAACTTCTGTAACGCTCTTGATTTCAGCTTCAGCGTTCTCGTCGAATGCTTTCGCACAAGCAACGTCAGTTGCAACTGGGATTGCACACTCTTTCATTAGCTTCTGAGCAGTTTCAACTAGGTCAGCTTCGTATAGAGACTTACCTACGTTGTGGCCTTCAGCAGCGATGAAAGTGTTTGCGATACCACCACCAACAACTAGCTGGTCAGCAACTTTAGATAGAGACTCAAGTACAGTTAGCTTAGTAGAAACTTTTGAACCACCAACGATAGCAACCAATGGACGCTCTGGGTTGTCCATTGCTTTACCTAGTGCTTCTAGCTCAGCAGCAAGAAGAGGACCAGCACATGCAACAGGAGCGTAAGTACCTACACCGTGAGTAGACGCCTGTGCACGGTGAGCCGTACCAAATGCGTCCATTACGAATACGTCACATAGTGCAGCGTACTTCTTAGAAAGCTCTTCTTCGTTCTTCTTCTCGCCTTTGTTGAAGCGAACGTTTTCAAGAACAACTAGCTCGCCAGCGTTCAGCTCAAGACCGTCTAGGTAGTCTTTTGCTAGCTTAACGTCGCAATCTAGAGCATCGTTTAGGTAGTTAACAACAGGCTGTAGAGAGAACTCTTCCGCGTACTCGCCTTCAGTTGGACGACCAAGGTGAGAAGTAACCATTACTTTTGCGCCAGCTTCTAGGCACTGCTTAATAGTTGGCAGAGATGCAAGGATACGTGCATCAGAAGTTACTTTACCGTCTTTCACTGGTACGTTTAGGTCCGCACGGATGAATACGCGTTTACCTGCTAGTTCCAGATCAGTCATCTTGATTACAGACATGGTTTGTCCTCTCAACATTGATTAATTTAAAGTCAAAGTTTTTGTCGGCCCAGCGTCACTGCCAAGCCCAATAATTCTTACATCTATTTACTCGGCAACCTTATCGGTAGCCTGCATTGCCAGGGCGGTGTCTAGCATCCGGTTGGCAAAGCCCCATTCGTTATCACACCAGACCAACAGCTTGATAAGATGCTGATTACTTACACGGGTCTGGGTACCGTCGACAATCGCGCTATGGGGATCGTGATTGAAGTCTATCGAGACAAGTGGCGCTTCTGTGTAATCCACTATGCCATCTAATGTACAACGAGACGCCTCGGCCAGTGATTGATTTACGTCATTAACTTTCACATTTGTTTTTACAGTGACACTTAAATCCATCGCAGTGACGTTAATTGTCGGTACGCGCACAGAGATGGCTTCGAATTTGTCAGAAAATTTCGGAAAGATACGACCAATACCCAGATGAAGTTTAGTATCAACGGGAATAATCGACTGGCTGGCAGCTCGGGTCCGGCGTAAATCGCTGTGGTAAGCATCGATGACCTGCTGGTCATTCATCGCCGAGTGGATAGTGGTAATGGTGCCGGATTCAATCCCGAAGGCTTCATCCAATACCTTGATAACAGGGACAATACAGTTGGTGGTGCAAGAGCCGTTGGAGACAATGTGATGCTCAGCTCTGAGCGAGTCATGGTTCACACCATAGATAATGGTATTGTCGATATCATTTGCAGCAGGGTGGGAAAATAACACTTTCTTGGCGCCCGCTTTGATGTGGGCTTCACCGTCGGCACGGCTGCCGAAGATGCCGGTACAGTCCAGGACAATATCGATGTCGAGGTCTTTCCAGGGTAGTAAGTGAATGTCGCTTTGGTGGAGGATACGGATACTGTCCTGTTCGCCGTTTTCATGAGCAATAAACAAGTGCTCCTGATCATGGCTGACAGGCTTGAAGAAGCGTCCGTGACTAGTGTCATACTGCAGCAGATGAGCCATAGCTTCAGGCTCAGCCAATTCGTTGACTGCCACGACGTCGATGTGATGATCTTTACCGCTCTCGTACAGTGCGCGAAGCACACTGCGACCAATACGGCCAAATCCATTAATTGCGACTTTTAGTGTCATATCCGTGCTACAAAATTAATAAGCCGCGTTAGTGTATAACAAGCCAACTTGATAATCACCATAAATGTGAGCAGAGTCACCCAAGAGAATAAATCACCATATTTTCATTAACTTAAAATGAAAACCTTGGATTTTTGCGGGTCTTTACCAGCAATTTATAGCGTGACAGGGGTCTCATTTCATATAAAAAAAGACCCCATGACGGGGTCTTTTTTTCATCCTTCGAAATAAATCACCTTGCGCAACGCACCAAGCGGTTTAGTTCGTGTTCGGCTTATGCCAACAGCTCTTTCGCTGTGTTTACCACGTTTTCAGTGGTGAAGCCGAACATTTTGAATAGCTCGCCAGCTGGTGCTGATTCGCCGAAGGTCGTCATACCGATGATACGGCCGTTGAAACCTACGTACTTGTACCAGAAGTCAGCAATACCCGCTTCGATAGCAACACGGGCTGTTACGTCTGATGGCAGAACTGCTTCACGGTAAGCGGCATCTTGCTTGTCGAATGCATCCGTTGATGGCATTGAAACAACGCGAACTTTCTTACCTTCTGCAGTTAGCTGTGCAGCAGCTTCTACCGCTAGCTCAACTTCAGAACCGGTTGCGCCTTCGTCACGGATCTCACCGCCTGAACCTGTTGAAGCA
>NZ_JACSOF010000265.1:0-3337 GCF_014349205.1 Photobacterium sp. BZF1 | reverse complement strand
CCACAGGACCACAGGACCACAGGACCACAGGACCACAGGACCACAGGACCACAGGACCACAGGACCACAGGACCACAGGACCACAGGACCTTAACTCTACCGACTTTTGTCATTTTCCAGGGGGTGGCACTGACTAAGAGATTCAGTTAGAAAGCCTTTTTGCGGAGACTGCGCTAGCTGTTTTGCCCTTGAGTCAGTGCCTAAAAAACAGACGCGACATTGGCTGTTTGCATAGTATTTTCTTTTGCGGGAGCTGTCTATGATCCCAGCCGGTGTTTTTATTCCTGGACGTTCGCCCAGCAGAAATTCTGCTGGGCTTTTTTATATCTGACATCGGTGCTATGGTTCTGTGGTGCTATGGATAACACCTTTCATGGAGGATGGCTGTGAGGAAGTTGAGCTTCGAAAAACTTTATGTTTGGAAGAAAAGCTCACGCCTTGCGGTTGATATTGTTAAATCACTCAAAAGTTGTAAACGCTATGGTTTTGTCGACCAAATCACTCGCTCTGCCTTGTCTATTCCATCCAATATTTCTGAAGGTGAAGAGAGGGAAACTGCAGCTGAGTCCGCAAGGTTTCTATATTTCGCGAAGGGATCTTGTGGTGAGTTAATCACTCAGCTATACATCGCTATTGAACTGGGCTACATCCCTAAACAGCAGGGCATGAGTTTTATTTGTGAAGCTAAACATATCTCTGTCATGCTGGCGAAGTTAATTAAAATCCGCAAAGGGGTAGTCAGTTGAGTAAGCTTTCTGACGCCATTGACTTTTCAAGTCAGCTCTAGGTATTTTCGAACCACAGAACCACAGAACCACAGAACCACAGAACCACAGAACCACAGAACCACAGAACCGCTTTCAAAAGGAAACAACATGAAAATCCTCATTGACGAGAACATGCCTTATGCCGAGGCACTTTTTAGCCAGCTGGGCGAGGTGATCAGCAAGCCGGGCAGGACGATGACCGCTGAGGATTTGCTCGATGTCGATGCATTAATGATTCGCTCGGTAACCAAGGTCAACGAAGCCTTGTTGGCTAAAGCCAATAAGTTGAAATTTGTGGGTACCGCAACCGCTGGCCAGGATCATGTCGATGAAACACTACTGGCTGAAAAAGGCATCACCTTTACTGCCGCACCGGGCTGTAACAAGGTCGGGGTGGCAGAATATGTACTGAGTAGCCTGATGGTACTGGGTCAACAACAAGGCTTCTCGGTATTCGACAAGAAGGTGGGGATCATCGGTGCCGGTAATGTCGGTAGCTATCTTGCCCAATGTCTGGATGCGCTGGGTATTCCGTATCTGCTTAACGATCCGATTAAAGAGCAGCAGGGCGATAGCCGTTCATTCCACACCCTAGAAGAAATTCGTTCGCAATGTGATGTGATCACCATGCATACGCCAATTACCAAAAGCGGTGAGTACCCAACTCATCATTTGGTTGATGCTGCATTTATTAGTGATTTGCAGCCGGGGGCTATCCTGATCAATGCCGCCCGAGGCCCTGTCGTTGATAACCAAGCGCTGAAGCGTGCCTTGCAGCAGAGTCTATCAGGGGAAGGCAAGAAACTGACGGCGGTGCTGGATGTATTCGAACACGAGCCACAAGTTGACTTGGAATTGCTGCCATTACTGGCTTTTGCGACGCCGCATGTGGCGGGCTATGGCTTGGAAGGCAAAGCGCGCGGCACGACCATGGTGTACAACAGTTTCTGCCAGTTCCTTGGCCTAGACAAAGAAGTGAGTGCTTCAAGCTTGCTCCCGGTTGCGCCCGTGCCGCAGGTTACACTCAGCTGTCAGTGGGACGAACCTACTTTATTTACATTGACCCAACTGATCTACGATGTTCGCCGTGATGATGGTTTATTCCGCCGTGAAATGGGCCAAACTGAAGAAGGCAGCCCAGAAATGGCCTCGGCTTTTGACCGGATGCGTAAAAATTACTGGGATCGCCGTGAATATAGCGCGATTACAGTAGCGGGCGAGGCCCATTTTGGGGTAGAGTCGCTGGCTAAATTAGGTTTTACAGTAGAGGAAAGGCCATGAGCCAGGAATTTGATATTGCAGTACTCGGTGCGACCGGCGCTGTCGGCGAAACCATTGTAGAAGTTCTTGAGGAACGCAATTTTCCTGTTCGCAATCTCTATTTACTTGCTTCTGAGCGCAGTGCAGGCAAAACCCTGCGTTTCAAGGGTAAGTCTGTACGTGTGACCAATGTTGAAGACTTCGACTGGGGCCAGGTTCAGCTTGCTATTTTCTCTGCCGGTGCAGAAGCGTCTGAGCGCTGGGCTCCGACTGCAGCCGATTACGGTGTTGTTGTTATCGATAACACATCACGCTTCCGTTACGACTACGATGTGCCGTTGGTGATCCCTGAGGTGAACCCGCATGCGCTGGCGGAATACCGTAACCGTAACATTATTGCCAACCCTAACTGCTCGACAATCCAGATGCTGGTGGCGTTAAAGCCTATCCATGAAGCATACGGTATTGAGCGTATCAATGTAGCGACCTACCAGTCGGTATCGGGCACCGGTAAGAAAGGTGTTGATGAGCTAGCAGGCCAAACGGCCAAGCTATTGAACGGCCTGCCTGCGGAAACCAATGTTTACGACAAGCAAATCGCCTTTAACTGCCTACCGCACATCGACCAGTTCATGGATAACGGTTACACCAAAGAAGAAATGAAGATGGTGTGGGAAACCCAGAAAATTTTGGGTGACGACAATATCCGTGTGAACCCAACTTGTGTCCGTGTGCCTGTTTTCTACGGTCATGCTGAAGCGGTACATGTTGAAACTTGCCAACCGGTACATGTTGAAGAAGCTATCAGCCTACTGGAAAACGCTGAAGGCATTGAAGTCTTCCACGGCAATGATTACCCGACCCAAGTGAGTGACGCGACAGGTAAAGACCACGTGATGGTTGCGCGTATCCGCGAAGACATCAGCCATCCTTGTGGCCTGAACATGTGGGTTGTTGCAGACAACGTCCGTAAGGGCGCAGCAACTAACAGCGTACAGATCGCAGAGAAGCTGATAGAAGAGTATTTATAAATAAGAGCGGAACTATGGTGCTAAGGTACTGTGGCCCTATGGGGTAAAGCGGTTCTGGAGTTGCAGACATTCGGAATAGATGATCTAGGTATTAGGAATAGCAGGCCATCGGTTCAGGGAAAAGACGAAAAGCATGAGAAAGTGCTTGCTTGAATGTAGGTGTAAAAGGGACGCTTCCTGCAGGACCACAGGACCACAGGACCACAGGACCACAGGACCACAGGACCACAGGACCACAGGACCACAGGACCACAGGACCACAGGACCACAGGACCACAG
>NZ_JACSOF010000264.1:0-3376 GCF_014349205.1 Photobacterium sp. BZF1 | reverse complement strand
ATACATATCGAAAACCTTTTTGGAACGAGTTGTATGAAATTTACCGTACGTTAATTTTATTTGCACTACTAGATTACGTAACCCTAGCCTTGTTAAATGTTAAAATTGTAACAATTGGTTGGCTGTTTTTGTGGTCATTACCCTTGATTATTTTGCCTCTGATGCGCTATATGTTTAAGGTGTTGCTTATTCAAAAGGGGATATGGCAAATGCCCAGTATTATCATAGGTTGCTCTGATAACGCAGAAGAAGCGTACCGAGCGATTAACAGCGAAAAAATGATGGGTTTTGATGTTAAAGCTTTCGTTGCTGCAGATGATCAAGCGCTGTCTTCTCCGATTAAAGATATCCCATATATTCGCTCTGAGTCGTACATAAATAGTGGGGCATTGAACTACAAAGTGTTTATTGCTCTGGAATATGATCAGCGTGATTTGCGAGATAAGTGGATTCGAACGCTATCTGCTCGTGGTATTCGCAACATCTCGGTTATTCCCTCAACCCGCGGAGTTCCACTTTATGGCACTGATATTTCGCATTTTTTTAGCCATGAAGTCATGATGCTTCGTATCAACAATAATCTAGTGCGTAGGTCTTCGCGTTTTGTTAAACGTACTTTTGATATTGTTGTTAGTAGCCTGTTGTTGCTCATGTTGTCGCCCCTTTTTGCCTATATTGGCTGGAAAGTTTCTCGTGACGGTGGTTCTTCGACTTATGGCCACGAACGCGTTGGTTTTGGTGGTAAGAAATTCAAATGCTTGAAGTTTCGCTCTATGGTGATGAACTCGCAAGAAGTCCTGCAAGAGTTGCTTGAAAATGACCCTGAAGCTAGGGCTGAATGGGATAAAGATTTTAAGCTTAAAAGCGATCCTCGCATCACTCCCATTGGCCATTTTTTGCGTAAAACTAGCTTGGATGAATTACCGCAACTTTGGAATGTACTCAAAGGTGAAATGAGTTTAGTTGGCCCGCGTCCTATTATCGATGAAGAGTTACTTCGCTATAAAGATGATTCTGAATACTACCTCATGGCTAAACCTGGGATGTCTGGGCTTTGGCAGGTAAGTGGTCGTAACGACATTGATTATGACACTCGCGTTTATCTAGACAGTTGGTATGTAAAAAACTGGTCATTATGGAATGATATTGCCATCTTGTTCAAAACAGTTGGTGTTGTTTTGAATCGTGATGGTGCTTACTAATTCTTTATCAGCTATCAGCTATCAGCTATCAGCTATCAGCTATCAGCTATCAGTTAAAAGTGTTGACTTACCTTCAGCCCTTGATATTTTCTAGCTTTCTAGCTTTCTAGCTTTCTAGCTTTCTAGCTTTCTAGCTTTCTAGCTTTCTAGCTTTCTAGCTTTCTAGCTTTCTAGCTTTCTAGCTTTCTAGCTTCTAGCTTCTAGCTTCTAACTTTACTCTATATACTATGAATGAAAACATTGTCTGGCATGACCAAGTCGTCAGCCATGAAGCGCGCGCCGCTCAAAAACAACAAAAACCTGTTATCCTTTGGTTCACTGGTCTAAGCGGTTCTGGCAAATCGACCATCGCTAATGCGGTTGAAAAAAAACTGTTCGATAAAAACTGCCATAGCTACTTACTAGATGGCGACAACGTTCGTCATGGCTTGAATAAAGATTTATCATTTAGTGATCTCGATCGCATTGAAAATATCCGTCGTATCGGTGAAGTGAGCAAACTGTTCGTTGATTCAGGTCTGATTGTGTTAACGGCCTTCATTTCCCCTTTTATTGCCGACCGTCAATTAGTCCGTGAACTGGTTCAAGACGATGAGTTCGTTGAAGTCTATATCGACACACCACTTGAAGTTTGCGAGTCTCGTGATCCTAAAGGCTTATACAAAAAAGCCCGAGCAGGTGAGATTAAGAATTTCACAGGTATTGATTCGACTTATGAAGCACCTATCTCTCCTGAAGTTCATGTCAAGACAGCTGAGCTGTCGATTGAAGAGTGCGCAGAGCAGGTGGTGGGTTATTTGGTAGAGAAAGGCTACATTTCGGAGTAAAGAGCTTTGAGCTGTCAGCGATCAGATAAGAGCTGACAGTCTTTCATATCTTTGATGTTGACCTGCTATATTTCTTCCAAAAATATTTCGCTGATCGCTGATCGCTGATCGCTGATCGCTGATCGCTGATCGCTGATCGCTAAAACATAAAGGATTTCCATGTCCACTCATTACGATATTTTCAATGGTGATGCTGACGGCATCATTGCTCTACTTCAACTACGTCTAGCGGAACCGAAAGATAGTACCTTAATCACTGGCGTGAAGCGTGATATTAAGTTGCTTAAACAAGTCGAAGCAAAACCCGGTGATACTCTCACTGTGTTAGACATATCGATGGAAAAGAACATTGAAGACTTGCAACGTCTGCTGGATGCCGGTGCATCTGTATTGTATGCCGATCATCACCGTGCTGGTGACATTCCTACGACTGAATCACTCGAGTCTTACATTGATGTAGACGCTAATACTTGTACGAGCTTAATCGTTGATAGCCTGCTTAATGGTCAATTTCATATGTGGGCAATAGCTGCAGCATATGGTGATAACCTGATTGCGGTAGGTGACAAGTTAGCGGCTGAAGCCGGTCTTTCTCTAGGTGAAGCATCTTTGCTGAAAGAGTTGGGCACACTGATTAACTACAACGGTTATGGTGCAACCATTAATGACTTGCATTTTGCACCTGCTGATTTATACCTAAAGCTATTACCTTATCATTCCCCACTTGCCGTTATCGAAGACAGTGATTCGCCATATTATTCTTTGAAAGCGGGTTATGAAAGTGATATGAATCATGCACTAGCCCTTGAGCCTGTTGCCCATGAGGCTGCTTGCAAGGCATTTGCAATGCCTAATGAGGCATGGTCTAAGCGTATTAGTGGCGTATTTGGTAATGAGCTAGCCAATAAATCACCTGATATAGCTCATATTGTCTTTACTGAAAACGCTGACGGCACATATACCGTTTCACTCCGTGCGCCACTAAATAATAAGCAAGGTGCTGGAGATATCTGTAGCCAGTTCCCGACTGGAGGTGGTCGTGCAGCCGCAGCTGGCGTCAATGCGCTACCTGCCGATATGCGAGAAGACTTTATTAAAGCGGTCAATGATTACTACAGCTGACAGCTGAAGTTTTTAGCTGTTAGCTTGAAGCTATCAGAAAAGGTTAAAGCATTCTTCCTCAAGTGTTAATAGTCATATCTTTTTGGTATTAACACTTGTAATCATAACTTAAATTACTTCAAGCTTTTACAGCTTACAGCTTACAGCTTACAGCTTACAGCTTACAGCTTACAGCTTACAGCTTACAGCTTACAGCTTACAGCTTACAGCTTACAGCTTACAGCT
>NZ_JACSOF010000263.1:0-3388 GCF_014349205.1 Photobacterium sp. BZF1 | reverse complement strand
GCACCCAGCACCCAGCACCCAGCACCCAGCACCTGTTTTACAAACTTTCAATCGCACTCTGAATAGCAGGGCCAATTTGACGTTTGCGGGAGGTCACCCCTTTCAGCGTTAGCATATCTGTTGTTGGCGTTGGCTCGAAAGCTGTTTTAATCACCTTCAGGTCGTTGTCATCGACCCAAAGCAAGTTGGCTTTTTTATCTTTGGTATCGGTGATCGAGAAGAACAGGTGATCCAGCTCGTTGGCTTGCTTGTAGGCTTTCATTGCAGCCTGTAGTTCTGCTTTACGGTCAATCAATTGCTGGGCGGTCAGGGTCTCTGCTACGCCAATACCGACTTTCTTGCCGCCGTACTCAAAGTTTTTGTAGTCCATGGTCAAAATGGTGTCGGCAGAAAGGTGGCTTAGGTCTGATTTGGCAATCAGCATTTGCTGGCCGAAGTCTTCGATGTCATCAACACCGGCAATTTTTGCTAATTTCTCAGCATACTCACGGTCATAGTCAGTGGTGGTAGCAGACTGGAAGACAACAGTATCAGACAAGATTGCGCCCAAACCGACACAGGCAAGGTGCTTCGGTAGGGCGACTTCTAGTTTCTCGGCATTGTCTGCCAAAATAGTTGCCGCAGATCCCCAGCCACGGATGTCCATAGCGACAATCTGTGAAGTGTTGATTGGCGAGCCGCCAATGGCATGGTGATCGATAACGGCAACGATTGAGCTTTGGTCAATCGTAGGTGCTAGCTGTGTTGTTTGGTTGAAATCAACCAGGCCAACCTGATATTTGCTGTAGTCAGACTCGATACGAGGAGCTTCTGCATTACAGTAACTCAGGACAAATTCAGATTCAGGGTTGATCTTTTCCGGTACGGTCGCGGTACCGCCGTAGATGTGGGCAGCCATCATTGCTGACATGACGGTGTCGGTGTCTGGGCTAAGGTGACCTGTCCAGACTAAGTTTTCAGTATTGTTGTTGGCAGGTTGCTGCAAGTCGAAGGCATAGCTGGTCGAGCATACTGCAACGAGAGTCGCTGCAACAAGTGGTGAAAGCTTCACGGTAATTTCCCTATCTATTTGAGATTGCTGGACGAGGAAGCTACCTAGGTTAGATTGCAGTTATATTTCATAACTCTTAAAGAATAATGAAAGCAGCAGAGTGGTAATCACTCTGCTGCTAGATTTGTACACATTAGCTTCCTGTACTGCGAACTGCAGATACATTGCCCTCACGCAATTGTTTAAGGACTTGTTCTTTAGGGCCGTCAGCCAGAATGCGGCCTTGTTCCATGACTATCAACCTATCCACACAGTCCAACATGCTGGTTTTATGAGTAATTAGGATCAGTGTTTCTTTGTCACTTAAATTAGCCAATTGATTTTTTATGTATAGTTCAGAACGGTTGTCCATACTGCTGGTGGGTTCATCCATGACTAATACCGGCGGATTATCAAGGAACGCCCTTGCAATAGCGATGGATTGTCTCTGTCCACCTGATAGCGCGTTTCCCCCTTCTCCTACCTGACGCTCCAAACCGGCTGCATCTTGCTGGGTAAAGCTTGTTACCCCGGCACGCTCGGCGGCTAACAGGGTTGCTTTATCGCTAGTGAGCGGGCGGCCGAGAGTAATGTTTTCACGGATAGAGCCAAAGAACAGCATTATATCTTGTGGTACACAGCCAATATTACGGCGTATATCGATATGATGCATTTGGTTGATGTCTGTCTCATCTATTCTTACTGAGCCTTCAGTTGGGCGGTATAAACCCATTATCAAACGTTCAATGGTTGTTTTACCTGACCCAATTCTACCGATGATGGCAACTTTCTCTCCGGGGTCGATAGAAAAGCTGACATCTTTCAAAGCAGCATTATCAGCGTTGGGGTAATTGAAGCTGACTTTATCGAATTCTATTTTTCCCTGAATAACAGGACGATGGATATAACGTTTACCTTCTTCTTGCTCGGTCGGCATTTCCATCAGCTGTTCTATGATAGTCATTGCGGACTTGGCTTGGTTGTAGCGGGTTGATAGCAAAGATAGTTGAACCATTGGTCCCACAGCACGACCGCTCAACATGGTTGCAGCAATTAGGCCGCCCATGGTTAGCTGACCGTCAGCGATGAGATACACCCCAAAAACAATCATGGCGACAGAGACAAATTGTTGGAGGAAGCCGGCAGTGTTTTGAACAGAATCGGTCAGACGGCGGGATTTTATGCCCCAGTTCGCCATATGTGCCACCGCTTCTTCCCAGCGATATTGGAATTGGCTTTGTGCTCCGAACAGCTTGACGGTTTCAAGCCCATGTAGGCTTTCGATTAAGTTGGCATTTTTTTGTGAAGAAAGGCGTGACCCTTCTTCAATTGAACGGCGCAAGGGGCGTTGGATTAATGCACTGTAAAGGGCCAAGATCAGCACCGCGACCAGTGGCACTAGCGCCAACGGCCCGGCGACAAACCAAATAACCAACAGGAACATGATGGCAAATGGTAGGTCTATCAGGGAGGAAACCGTTGCAGAAGTAAAGAATTCACGAATTGATTCGAATTCCTGCATATGACGGGCAAATGCACCTACGGAAGGTGGGCGGGCCTCCATGCGTATCCCCATCACCCGACTGAAAATTTTAGCCGAAATAAGTAAGTCAGACTTTTTGCCGGCAATATCGATGAAATAGCTTCTCATCAACTTAAGGATGAGGTCAAAGGCAAAGATAATTGAGATCCCGATTGCCAAAACCCACAGCGAACCAAAGGCAAGGTTCGGCACAATATTGTCGTACACCAAGCGAGTAAAGAGAGGTGTTGATATCGCAAAAATATTGATCAGGATAGAGGCTATTAGCACATCACGATAAATGGAACGAGACTCCCAAAGCGTACTCCAGAACCAGTGCCCCTCTCGGGTCTTGAGAATTTCAGGCGATCGCTCGTCATAGCGAAAGCGCTTTTTGATCAGAAATAGGTGGCCGGTATATTGGTCGTTGAGATCGCCAAGGTTCACCCACTGCTGTGCTCCATCTGATTGTGCTAAAACAACTTCAGCCTCGTTTTTGTCGTTATCAACACTGAGGATGACGCAGGCATCACCCCCTTTGAGTAATGCAATTGCGGGAAGAAGCAACGGGGAGATGTCGGCTAATGCTATTTGAGTATCCTTGGCTTGCAGGCCTGCTTTTTCAGCCGCCCGAGGCAACAGAAAAGGGGTCAATAGGTTATCTGCCATAGGGAGGTCTGCAATCAGGGCATCAGGGGAATTTGCCAAGCCATAGTAACGGCTAACATAGACTAAAGATTGCAGTAGGGGATCTTTCATAGGGTTGACTCCATGTCTGCCTGATCTTTAGTAAATCCTTGGATATTGTCGACCATATAGCCCTGAAAGCCTCTTAC
>NZ_JACSOF010000262.1:0-3576 GCF_014349205.1 Photobacterium sp. BZF1 | reverse complement strand
CTAGCGCATGCCCGGCGTAAGTTCATGGATACCAAGAAACTACAGGGTAAAGGCAAGACCGGCAAAGCCGATGTGGCCTTGGCAAAAATCCAAAAACTTTATGCGTTAGAAGCGCGGCTTAAGGAGGTGAGGGTACAACAAAGAGAGGTTGAACGGCTGAAGTTAGCGAAACCTATGCTGGCCGACCTTCATCAGTGGCTGATATCCCAAAAGGTTGTCCCATCGAGCTAGTTGGGCAAGGCTATTAAATACACGCTAGGCCAATGGCCCAAGCTTGAGAAGTATATCGAAGACGGCCACCTATTCATCGATAACAACCGGGCTGAGCGTGCAATCAAACCGTTGGCCATTGGACGGAAAAACTGGCTGTTCGCCGATACCCCGAAAGTTGCTGAAGCCTGTGCCATGCTCTACAGCATCATCGAGACCACTAAAGCTAACGGACTTATCCTGTACGAGTACCTGGTGAAGTGTATGGAAGAGTTAGCCCAACCAGAGCCTGACATCAACGCTTTACTACCCTGGAACTTCGCTAATTAATACTAACCCGAGGGGTCATGTGGAGGATACAAATAATGTATAGAAAGAATCAGAATAAAAATTTACGTTTAAGAAAAAAGAAATAATAAATATAAGAATTATCCAATTGTTCAAGTTTGTAAATCCCATATAACTTATTGCTATTTCGATAGTTAATGGGTTAAAACACTAGTGTTGTATTATTTTTTCGGCTATACAAACCGTTTAAAAAGAGTTGAATATCAGGCCATTTGTTGGGTTTTTTTATAATTTTTGACTACAGTATGTTTAGATTAAGTGTATTAAGTAGAATACCTAGCTTTGATGTCTTGGTATAAGTAATACGAGAAAGGGAGAACTCGATGGCATCAAATTATCGCCCTGATATAGATGGTTTACGGGCTATCGCTGTGTTATCAGTTATTTTTTTTCATTCTGGCTTTTCATTTTTCAGTGGAGGCTATGTAGGCGTAGATATTTTTTTTGTTATTTCTGGTTACTTGATTACATCGATAATATTAAGTGAAATAAATAACAAAAATTTCTCTATCTCTACGTTTTATGAGCGCCGCTTTAGAAGAATACTTCCTGCATTATCAGTTGTGGCTTTTGCGAGTACTGTATTGGGCTATCTATTTTTAACTCCTGATGGGTTGATAGATATTGGTAAAAGTGCTGTTGCAACGGCTTTATTCTCATCAAATATTTTGTTTTATTTTGAATCTGGTTATTTTGATGTTGCAGCTGAGATGAAGCCTTTACTGCACACTTGGTCTTTAGCTGTTGAGGAACAGTTCTATATATTTTTTCCTCTGCTTCTTATTATAATAAAAAAATATAGTAGTAAAGGTTATTTCTATTGGCTTACTATTCTTATCCTTATTTCTTTTTCTCTTTGCATATTTTTAACTAATAAAAATGCTTTGGCTGCATTCTATTTTCTCCCTACGCGAGCTTGGGAGTTAATGATTGGTAGTATTCTTGCGTTAAATTTAATATCTCAACCAAATTTACGGATTTGGCGTGAAGTATACAGTAGTGTTGGGATTTTAATGATTATCTGCAGCATCTTTTTTTTCTCGTCTTCGACAGCCTTCCCTGGAATCGCAGCACTAATGCCAACCTTAGGTACTGCATTAATTATTTATGCAGGTACAGGTGGTAGTTCTTTAATTTCATCTTTTTTAAGTCTTCGACCTATTGTTTTTATTGGCTTAATTTCATATTCATTATACTTATGGCATTGGCCAATAATTGTATACACACATATCATTTCAATTAAAGAGCCAACATATATTGTATTATCAATAATGTTGTGCTTTATATTTTTAATTTCAATAATATCATGGAGATTTGTAGAACTCCCTTTTAGACAAAAAAGTATATTTAAGACAAAGCTTTCACTCCTCAGTAGTTCTGCATTAGTATCAGCACTAATATTAATTAATGGAGCTGCTTTTGTTGTTAGTGACGGATACCCTAATCGATTAAATAAAGAGTTAAGTCATAACTTTGCTGCTAAAGATGATAAGTGGTATCACTGGACATCATGTGAAAACATAATTGGTAAGTTAGAGAACGGAGAAGATTTATGTAACATAGGATTTAAATCAAGCAAAAAATTTCGCTTTATTCTGTGGGGAGATTCTCACGCTAAATCTTTAGCTTCAGGAGTAGATCTAAGTGCTGATAATAATAATTTTCTGGGGAAGTTAGCAACAAAATCAGCTTGTCCTCCTTTACTTTTAATTGAAAGGCTAGGTAGAACACATTGTCATGACTTTAATCAAACCGTCCTAAATTACATTTCAAATAACCCAGAGATAGAAGTTGTAATATTAGCTGCAAGATGGACGATTTCTGCTCATGGTACACGATATAAACAAGAGCATGGAAAAACAGTAAAACTAATTAATATAGAAGAAAAAGAGCATGGAAATTCAACTAATCTTGAATTGTTTGAAGTTGGGCTAACTAATACGATTCAGGCTTTGCAAGCACTTGGTAAGGAAATAGTAATTGTTCATTCAATACCAGAGGTTGGGTTTGATGTCCCTTCTGCGTTCCAGGTTTCATCAATAACAGGTCGTGAGATAAATGGACTCATTGCACCTTCATTTAAAGAGTATCAAGAAAGAACTAAAGATGTTGAGGTTATTTTTAATAAGCTAAAAGGTCTGTATTCAGTTGATTTTATCTTTCCTGAAAAGGTGCTATGTGATGAAGAGTACTGTAGGGTCGCTATAGGGAATGATTTACTGTACAGAGATGATGATCACTTATCAACATTCGGCTCAGAGTATATAGCAAATGCTTTTAATCAACTCTTTTTAGGCAACACTAAAGAGAGTTTGAATGGTCAGCAACAAAAACCTAACATATCTGTTGTCAGTTATTAGTTATCTAAGTTGATCCTTAATCGTTAGAGTTATTTCTTTATTCACTTTTGGTGTTTTGCTCTAAGGCGTGCACAACTAGCTACTGCACAGTGAGCGCCCCACGATCCCACAGAGGATATTAATGAGCAAAGTTTCCAAGAAAGTAAAGCGTCGAGATCTAGTTCCGGTTGTGCCAACTCTTCAATGCACTTAACCAGATAGTCGTACAGGATAAGTCCGTGAGCTGTAGCCGTTTCGATGATGCTGTAGAGCATGGCAATGGCTTCAGCAACTTTCGGGGTATCGGCGAACAGCCAATTTTTCCGTCCAATGACCAACGGTTTGATTGCACGCTCAGCCCGGTTGTTATCGATGGATAGGTGACCGTCATCGATATACTTCTCAAGCTTGGGCCATTGGCATTGCGTGTATTTAATAGCCCTGCCCAACTAGCTCGATGGGACAACCTTTTGGGATATCAGCCACTGATGAAGGTCGGCCAGCATAGGTTTCGCTAACTTCTGCCGTTCAACCTTCTTTGTTGTACTCTCACCTCCTTAAGCCGCGTTTCTTACGCATTAAGTTTTTGGATTTTTGCCAAGGCCACATCGGCTTTGCCGGTCTTGCCTTTACCCTGTAGTTTCTTGGTATCCATGAACTTACGCCGGGCATGCGCTAG
>NZ_JACSOF010000261.1:0-3813 GCF_014349205.1 Photobacterium sp. BZF1 | reverse complement strand
GTTCCATGCTGGTACCGCCGGTAATAAAGACGTGCTCGAATTGTGGCTCGGTGCTCAGCGGGTCGACGCCAATCATTGAATTGTCGACCGGTAGCACACGGTAGCCAATGACTTCTAGGTCAAGTCGTTTGGCATTGCGCTCAAGGATGTCACGGCACTGCTGACGTTTGTACTCGTCTTTAGGGAATAGCACCACCCCGACACCGTATTGCTCGAAAGAGGGCAGGCGGATGCCTTGCTTAACGGTTTCTTCCAGCAGGAATTCATGGGGTTTTTGCAGCAAGATACCTGCACCGTCACCACTGCACGGGTCACAGCCTTGGCCGCCACGGTGTTCCATCCGAGCTAGCATATCAAGGGCTTGGGTGACAATTTCGTGGGATTTACGGTTCTTCAGGTGGGCCACAAAGCCGATACCACAGGCATCGTGCTCCATTTCAGGCACATAAAGTCCCTGAGCATTCAGCTCTTGATCTGTCATAGATACTTCCTTCCAGTTTCAACAGGCACCAATCCTGGTACCTGAGTTATCCCTAATTTTGGTTATACATCCTCCAGGGCCTATATTTTGGACTCCTGTCCGGCCTTGTCGGATGGGTTTGCTGTGGGATGATGTAGTCAATCAATAGCAAACTTCATTCTGTAGCACCTGTGCTCTGGTATGCAAAAGCGCTGCAGTTTTGAGGGGAAGCAACATAAACCACTAAATATTTGCTTGGTTTAGTTACTTTTATTGTTCATAAATTGCACACAGCTGTAACTATCCTACAATTTTGATTGATTAATTACCAACAAAAAATATCCCCACCCTGTAACATCTCGGTATCACCATGAATTAATTACTTAACTAGATGCGTATCTATTCGCATTTAGCGGTCAATGTGCATAGTGGAGCAATTTAACCATGGATTTGATGTGGTTAATAAGAGTGGGTTTAGACCAAAGTATTACAAAATGATGTTGTTGCTAATTTTCATTCCCTTTCTCAGCCCATATTTGGTGAAAAAAACGCCTTTATTGTTCTTGCACAACTTTTGCCATTGTTTTCGGTGCTAACCTGTGCCGCTTTTTTCGACCCCTTGAATGACTAGGTGACAAGATGCAGCTGCATGAGCTCGTGAACACATTTGGCCAGGACCTACAGCGTCGCTACGGAGAGAAGGTGCATAAACTGACCTTGCATGGTGGCTTCAGCTGCCCGAACCGTGACGGCACAATCGGTCGTGGCGGCTGCACATTCTGTAATGTTGCCTCGTTCGCCGATGAGCAGGCACAGCACAAACCGATCACCGAGCAGCTGACACAGCGTGCTGGCGAAGTGAACCGCGCCAAGCGCTATCTAGCTTATTTCCAGGCCTATACCAGTACCTACGCTGAAGTACAGACACTCAAAGCGATGTATGAAGAAGCACTGGAAGCGGCGGATATCGTTGGCTTGTGTGTTGGTACCCGCCCTGACTGTGTGCCGGATGAAGTGTTGGAGTTGTTGGCGGGCTACCATAACCAAGGGTGTGAAATTTGGCTGGAGCTCGGCCTGCAGACCGCCAATGATAAAACCCTCAAGCGGATCAACCGTGGCCATGATTTTGCCTGTTATGAGGCTATTGCCAAGCGGGCAAGGGCATTGGGGCTGAAAGTCTGTGCCCACCTGATTGTCGGCCTGCCGGGGGACACCCGCGAGGACAATTTAGAGACTGTCCGTAAGGTCGTCGATGCCGGTGTGGATGGGATCAAGCTCCACCCGCTTCATATTGTTGAAGGCAGTATTATGGGCTTGTCTTGGAAAGCGGGTCGTTTGGCAGAGCTCAGCCTTGAAGACTATACCGCGATCTCTGCTGAGATGATCCGACTGACTCCGCCAGAGGTGGTTTACCACCGTGTTTCTGCCAGTGCCCGTAAGCCAACCCTACTGGCCCCTGAGTGGTGTGAAAACCGCTGGTTAGCCATGACGGAAATTGGCCGTAATTTGGATCAAAAGGGTGGTCAGGGAGCGGCGTTGGGCAAGCCATTTGAGTACACCCTGCCTGTGCGGCGATCGAGTTAAAACTTGCAGCTTGCCAACCAGGCTGACATTAGCTGTTACAACGGTAAGTGTGTTAGATTACAAGTAAAATGACGTCAATTACTAAAATCAATGCATACTTCCTGTCAGGAAAGATCTGTTAGTCCGATATTGCTTACATTGCTCACCTTACTGGCCTGTTGCGGGGGACTTCTATTTAAAGGGATGTCTCGCCGCTTTCTGCTGCTGGGGGTGGGCTTTTTCGCTCCTGCCACTTTAGCCTCGACTGTTTCCCAATGGTTGCAGGCTGACAACCCTGCATTACTTTTCTCATTATTGATCCTTGTGCTGGCTATCGGCGGCGGGCTATTGACCTTGCTGTTTCATCATCTAGAGGCCAGCTCCTTCAACCGCCTTCATGCCCAGCTGACCCTAATGCCCGTTGCGGTTGCACTGGTCCGGAAAAAGGACGGCCATTTACTCTATGGCAATAAGCCATGCCGCCAGTTGCTTGGGGTGCGGAAACTCAATGACCGCTACCTTTACCCCGATGGCCTTAGTAGCAATATGTTGTGTGATTTCCTGCGTCCCTTTACCGGCCTGAAAGCTTTCAGGGAGGTTGAGGAAGCCTTGCCGCAAAGCAATGGCAAGGTGATCCCGCTTGTTGTGTCCGGCCAGTCGATACGCTGCCAGTGGCAGCCTTGCTGGTTATTGTTTATCGATTTGCCTCGCACCCGTCACGGTGAGCAGGTGAAGCTGGAAAATGAACAGCGGATCTTCCAGCAGGTTCTGAACTCCTTGTCGGAGCTGGTGTATTTCAAGGATAAGTCTGGCAAGTTGATCGGTACCAACAAGGCTTTTGATCGTTTCTGGCGCGGCAGGATCGATGAAGGGATCACCGAGGAGCAGGATCTTGGCTCCTTGGGCAATACGGCATCCCATACTTGGACTACCGCACCTGACGGCTCGAGCAGGCTATTGGAAACCAATTGCAACTTATTGATCGGTGATACGGGAGAGGCTATCGGTACCCTTAGCATCAGCCATGACGTGACAGACTGGCATGAGATGCAAGAGGTATTGAAAACCGAGATCGAAAAGCGGGAAGTGACCGAGCAGGAACTGGCCCAGCGAAATACTTTGCTCGATACCATCCTCAGCGCCAGCCGGGATCCGATAGCTTTGTATAATGAACATGGTGTCTATGTCGGCTGCAATGAGCCATTTGCCCGCTCGTTGGGCTATACCCAGCAAGCGCTGTTGGGCAAGTCCTCGGCAGATGTACTTGAGCCGGATAAGCTAGAAATTTTTAGGCAGACAGATCTGCAGGTTACCCAGCAAGGGATCAGCGTAAAGCTTGATGACTATGTGATTTTGGACGATGGCACACCTATCTGGTACGAAGTGCTTAAGTCGCCTTACCGGGACCCGACCGATGGCACCACCGGGGTGCTGATGATGGCGCGGGACGTCACCGAGCGTAAGATGGCCGAGCAGCAACTGGCTGATGCCATTATGGAGTTACAGGAACTGAGCTTTGTTGACAGCCTGACCAAAGTTGCAAACCGCCGTAGCTTCGATGAGCAGTTGCGTAAGATGTGGTATAGCCATATTCGAGAGCAGCATCCGCTAACCTTGATCTTGTGTGATATCGACTACTTCAAGGCTTTCAACGATAACTATGGTCACCAGCAGGGCGATTTTGCCTTGCGTGAAGTGGCGAAAGTGCTGCGCAGTGTGGTCAAGCGCGAGACTGACGAGGTCGCCCGTTACGGCGGTGAGGAGTTCGCCTTCCTGCTACCGAATACCAG
>NZ_JACSOF010000260.1:0-3894 GCF_014349205.1 Photobacterium sp. BZF1 | reverse complement strand
TGCCCACACAGATTGCATGGTCAAATTGTTAAAGAACAATCCGCTACGTTGCCGGCTTAAGTTGCCGTGCTCCGTGTCGGTGAGGTGGCATTATAGAGACTTCGATCACATTGGCAATAGCAAAAATGCATTTATTTCATTTAAATTAACCAAGCGCTCAATAAACAGACAATAGCTCTATTTTGCGCATAAATCCCCTACAAGCCACTCCCATTAAGCAAAGGCCTATTCTGTAAACACCTAGTTTTTCTGCTCCAAACGTAAGGTATAACGTATCGCCCAAGCGGCAATAGCAAACAATAAAAAGGGGATTCCGGCTGCTGTATACTCAACCCAAGCGTATTGAATCAGCTGTTTGGCCAAAATGAGGTGGCCAAAAACCAACAACAACGCACACCCAACAGCAACAATTATCAGCTTCAGCTCTGCTGTAATACCTTTCCATCCCATGTTTTCCTCCTTCTGTCTTCAATACACCAATATTGAATAGGAGAACTGATAAATTCAGGTAGTACAGTTTGCGTAACAAATATCGAAACAGTTTATTGTTTATGGCAGCTGAGTAGTTGGGCCAGTGAGCTCAATGCCTCGTAATTTTGAGCGGTGAGCTCATAACTACTATTAATACGAATACAATGACGGTACTTCTCGTCCAGAGAAAACAACGTACCAGGAGCTATGCTGATACGATACCGCTCTAGTAATAGTGCTAACAACTCGGAGCTATCTACATCAAATGGGAGCCCAACCCATAGAAAATACCCCCCATCCGGTTTGGTAACTGTCGTACCAACAGGGAACAATCGCTGAATGGCTTCCCTCATTGTCTGCTGCCTCGCTAACAACGTTCGGCGCAGTTGTCGCAGGTGGCTATCATATCTCCCCTCCTTTATGTAACTGACAATGGCATGCTGGTTGGGTACGGGGGCCGAGAGGGTCGACATAAACTGAAGTTCGGTAACTTGCTGGGTGAACCGTCCAGCAAGAGTCCAACCAATACGAAACCCTGGCGCAAGGGATTTAGAGAATGAAGCGCAATGGATCACCATCCCTTTACTATCTATAGACTTGAAGCAAGAAGGTTTACTCGCCCCGTAATAGAGCTCGCCATAAACATCATCTTCTATAATGGCAATATTTTGGGCTACCAGAAGATCATACACAGCTTGTTGCCGCTCAGGGGAAAGGCTCGCTCCTGTTGGATTTTGGAAATTGCTCATCAACCAGCATGCTTTGATAGGGTAGCGCTCTATGCAAGTTATCAGTGCTGCCATATCTAGACCTTTCACAGGACAGACAGGTACCTCAACAGCCTTGAGATGAAGCCTTTCAATAGCCTGAAGGACGCCATAGAATGCAGGTGACTCAACCAGTACCGTATCACCAGGCTTTGTCACAGCTGCTAAGCCCAATCCGAGTGCTTCTGTTGCCCCGGAGGTAATCACGACTTGATCGGTACTAACATTAATACCCGCTTTGGCATATCGCTGGCTGATTGCCCGCCGCAAAGACTCACACCCAGGCGCTAAATCAGTAATACCACTATCGTATGGCATGGTTTTCACTGCGCGACTCAACAACCGGCCTAATGTCGGCACCGGGAATAGACTAGGGTCGGGAAATGCAGAGCCAAAGGGGATCACACCTGGCTGCTTGATGCCTTTCATGACTTCAAAAACATGCCGGTTGATGTTGATAGATTGGTTTACGACCTGAGGATGCGGTAATGACGGGGCATTAAGTTGGTTAAAATGCGGCGCGACAAAATATCCACTTTGTGGCTTGGCACGGATCCAGCCATCAAGCTCCAACTGCTCATAAGCTTTCATCACCGTCATTGGGCTGATGGACTGCAATTGACTCATTTTACGAATCGATGGGATTCGCTCACCTGGCAACCAAACTTGCTGGTTGATCTGCTGCTTTATCAGTTCAATAACAGTGATAGCCGGGCTTGGCTCTTTCCTTGGCGGCATGGCCTAATTCATATCATTGCTGTGGGATAGCTACTATAAGCAATCTTTTACCAAGTGACAGCTCGAGTGGTGAGTTATGAGAAGAAAGTTCAGTTTGCTGAGGTTTAGATACAACAAAGCCCCGACTTTCGTCGAGGCTTTGTCATTTTAAAATGGTGCCCGGGGCCGGACTTGAACCGGCACAGTTATTCACCGGCGGATTTTGAATCCGCTGCGTCTACCAATTTCGCCACCCGGGCAGATGCGGCTCATTATACGTATATCAGCCTGATAGACAATCATTTTTTTAACCCTTATCGAAAACCGCCGCTCAAGCGTATGGTATGCAGCCAATACGCTCAGAACGCCACCGCAACGTTTAAAAACCGGCGCTTCCAAATCGCCCTCAGCCATTACTATGAATGTTCGAAAATCACGCTGTAGGGACTGCCTGCTTGCTTACACTGCCTCGAAAGCGTAACTCGGGTAAAAAGTGTTGGGTGATAGCGCACTCTTTTTGGTTAATTTGACACATCAAGAGTTCAACGGCCGTTTGGGCCATTTGACTAATGGGAAAGTGAACCGACGATACCTGCGGGTAAAGCGCGTCACAAAGCTCAATACTATCAAAACTGATCAAGGAGAGTTGTTGCGGCAAAATAACACTCTGTTCATGAAAATATTGCAATGCTCCGAGGGTCATTTCCTCACTACATGAAAACAAAGCCGTCATTGCAGGTGCAGAACGGTGTAGCTGTTTTGCTGCTAAATAGCCACTTTTCCTTCCATAGTCCCCTTCAACACAAAGCGCAGGCTCGAACCTGATATCCGCCTGCTGCAACGCTTCTTTGTACCCCTGTAGACGGAGGTGGCTACTTGTTCGGCTCAGTGCCCCGGAAATACAGCCGATATTACGATGCCCCTGCTGTATCAGATGCTCCACCGCTAATTTTGCCGCCAGAGGATGATCAAAAGTAATACAGCGTGGCTCCAAACCTTCGACCACCCTATCCAAGAGCACAAACGGGGTAGGCTCTTGTGCTAATGCCCTCAACTCATCATCACTTAAGTGGCGGCTATTCAAAACATACCCTTCACACCTAAGCGCATGGAACCGCCTAATCGCTTCCCGCTCCCCTTCCGCGCTGTGATGCCCTTGTGCTGTAATAAGAAACTTATTGTGCTGATCCAGCTCTGCCTGTACTTGCTCCATCATTTGACCAAAGAAGCCACCGGTATAATAGGTAACAAGCAGCCCGGTCATATTGGATGAGGCAGTGGCCAGCGAGCGGGCAATAGCACTTGGCCGGTAGTTGAGATCGGTCATCGCTTGCTCAACTTTCCTTTTGGTATCAGAACGAAATGTCCCTTCCCCATTTATAATTCGCGATACTGTTGAGCGGTGAACCCCGGCCAATGCTGCAACATCTTTTATACTTGCCATGGCAGTTGCATTTCCTCCTTCAGCATAAATTATCCACCATCATCTCCGGCTTATAAATCCAGTTAGCGACTATAGAATGATTTTATAAGCACATGAAGCCAGTAATGACCACATCCTTATCCACGGGCCCGACACATAGCAAGTTGCCAGTAGAGAGCACCCATAACGATTTAGGGGGGAAGGTGCACTACTGACAACTGCTATTTCGATGACTGTTGAAAAGCATTAGCCTTTAATGGACAGAAAATTCCCCACCGTCACCCCCCATTGTTCTAGTGATTCTCCCAGCCTTGCATCAGTAAGGATCTCTAACTCCATCGCTCTGGGTAAGGCATAGCCACTCGATTCAAGCAAGGGCTGATCGATGTAGGCAGGATGACACATGACTTCCAATACCTCACACTGCCCCCGATAATGCCTGATGATAGCGAGTAGCTTATCGACACTCAGCGACTCACCATAAAAGTTTTGGCTGAAAACATAGTCTTTTTTATT
>NZ_JACSOF010000259.1:0-4174 GCF_014349205.1 Photobacterium sp. BZF1 | reverse complement strand
GATTGGCGGTGTAAAGCATCACACTCAGACCTACAACATAGATGGCATTAAAGCTTATATCGTCGCTATTATCCCACTGGCTATGCTGAGCTTAATTTTACCCAATTTCACCAGCATGGATGACTTTGGTGGTATGTCGGTGGGCTTGACCTGGACGCTTGTCCTCGCATCACTTGCCCTATATGGCGTTTTTCTCTTTGTCCAAACCCGAAGCCATACCCACTTCTTTATTGACGCCGACAATAAAGACAAGCATAACGCCCCAAGCCAGCTAAGTAGCAATGGTTTTCATTCTATGATGCTCGTCAGTTACTTGTTTGTGGTCGCCGTTTTAGCTAAAAGCTTAGCCGTTCCAATCAACGACAGTATCTCCGTAATGGAGGCGCCAGCAGCCTTGGGCGGTTTATTGGTCGCCCTGATCATTCTTGCTCCTGAAGCCTCCGGTGCATTGAAAGCGGCAATCAATAATCACCTTCAGCGCGCAATGAACCTGTTCTTTGGCTCGGTACTTGCCGCCGTCGCCCTGACCATACCCGCTGTATTGCTAGTTTCAGGGGTGATAAACGAACCCATCCGATTAGGTTTAGACCCCGCAGAAATGGTACTGCTTGTCGCTACCCTGTTAATGACCAGCGTGAGCTTCAGCAGTGGCAGAACCAACTCACTCAACGGGGCAACCCACCTCATTCTGTTCTTCGCCTACATCATCCTGATGTTTGATTAAAACAATTTTGGTAAGGGCTAGATGATGCAACAAATCCTAATGGCTATTTGGCTACAAGACTTTGATTCTTTACAAATCATCAACCCAATAGATCTCTTGTTATTGCTGCTTGGAACAGTCCTTCTATTAGAGTTCAGCTTGGTGTTTTTACCGCTACCTGGTGTGGGTTTAGCATTATTTATTGGTGGGCTAGTTAGTGTAGGCGCTGTTGATCACTACAGTGCAATACTGCTGCTGTCGACTGCCGCTTCTATTGGCACCATCCTGGCCTATCTGCAAGGGCGTTGTCTGTATGACACAAGCTTAATGCACAACATTGTATATCGCCTCCCCGCAAATGCTCTACCAAGACTAACAAGGGTGCTAGACAAGTATGGGTTCTGCGTCCTTTTTATTTCACGCTATATACCGTTTGTGCGTGTATTAACCCCAATGTTAATGGGCGCGACACTGTTCGATTTTATTCGTGCAGTACTTATCAGTATCACCAGTTCATTAATCTGGGCCATAAGCTTAGTGATCATTGGTACCCAAGCCATGAAACTTCCTTTTATGGCTATTTATCAAGAGCTAATCACTAAATGGTTCTTAATATTCAGCTTTATTGGTTTGGTGATAGCGCTTATCACCTTATTTATACATTGGATAAAGCAGCAATTTCTTAAAATCGACAAGGTATAGACCATGACACTTATTTCAATACCCTTACAATCAAACGACACCGAACAACTCAGTGAACTATTGCGATTTTGCATAGAAACGCAGAGCGCCGAACTACTGTACGAACGAATTAAATCCTCCTCACCTGAAGCAATCGCACTGGCATTCAGGCAATTATCTAATAATGACTGCATTACTGTTTGGGTGTTGCTCAGTAGCCAGTCACCAAAATTCACTGCCAACCTACTTGACCTGTTTACGGACAATGAATTACTTGTGCTGTTCCGCCATCTACCATTAGAAATCACCATCGAGTTGTTTAAGTATCTCCCCTCCGTAGATAGGAGGTTGCTAATGAGTCAGTTACCGCGTCACCTTCAATCGCAACTCAAACTCGCTTTGCCACAGAAATGGCGCAATGAAGAGCGAGCGGCACTGATCTACCCGGAATATTCAGCTGGCGGAATTTGTAAGAATGAAATTATCAAACTGCATGAACAAGCAACGGTCGCTGATTTAAACGCCGCGTTACAAGAAATGGAGCTAAGTACTGAAGAGCGTCACTCTCAGGCTCCAAACTCTGAAGAGTTAAACTCAGAACACTTGGAATGGCGCTATATCTATTTGCGTGATGATAAGAAGACCTTCGTTGGTGCATTAAGGCTGAGAGATGTTTTCCTTCAATCTCCAGATACCCCCCTCAAGCAACATATAGACCCATCGATTCCGGTGGCGCAGCCAGAGCTTGAGCTCTTTGCCCTAAAAAGCATCTTGGATACAACTCAACACCCGGTTATTCCGGTAGTAAATGAATATGGGTTTCAAATCGGCACAGTTGGCTTTAAGCAAGTTAACGAAGCACTTTATGAACAATCGAACCACCAACTGCTTGAACAATCCGGTGTATTTGGCGGTGATGAATTTCGAACCATGTCGACAATAACCCGCAATCTACGCAGATTGGCCTTCTTGTTACCTTCCGTTGTTTTAAGCTACGCCGCAGTATCTATCATTGCCGCTTTTGAGCCCATCATTGAACAGATAGCGGTGCTGGCAGCCATTTTACCGCTTGTTGCTAACCTTTCGGGCGCTGCGGGCAACCAAGCGGTCGCGGTATCAATAAGAGAGCTTTCCGTCGGCCACCTGAGCGCCAAAGATGTGTTTTACGTTGTCAGCAAAGAGATCCCCATCGGTCTTATCAACGGCATTCTCATTGGCATTCTGTTAGCCGTACTGACTTTATTGACTCATGGTAGTGAGCATATCGGCTTGCCACTGCTCATTGGTGCCGCTTATGCCTTTTCATCGACTCTCGCCGTCATTATTGGCGGTACATTACCGTTGTTTTTAAGGCGCTTGAGCCTTGACCCCGCCATGTTGTCTAGCCCCGTTTTAACCACATTAACCGACGCTATTTCCTTCTTCAGTGTCCTCTATCTCGCACAGTTATTTTTACTGTAAACGCATCACGCAATACCCACTAATAAGAGTTCACCTATGCATATTGAAATTTTCCCAACTTTGTTTTTATCCCCAAATATTGTCAATCTAATATGCGAAGCGGACTCTGCTGTTAGTGCGATTATCATGAACATCACCAATGCATAAAAATGCATATTTTACAGAGCTACTTACTTTCATCAATTAGTAGGAATAAGTAGCAAACGTACTGGTCCATTTTGTCCTAGGGCGTGTTACAAGTGATGAGCGTAACACCGATTTGCCCCAAAATGAGTTGTAGCTGATGCAAAAGCGATTGGTAAAGTTTGGGACTTAGGATACTTCAGCTAATGGGGGCAAAAGGCAAGACCTGACCCCGCTACTTGTTCGCAACCATTAGACATAAGCGATAAATCGACCTGCTACTAATGCGCAAAGCCACAGTATTAACGACACAAAACCGACGAGGCGCTGCTGGTTGAACGGGACAGCATAACCCATACGCCAATGAAAGTTGACCGCATTTGCCACCGCGAAAGCGATGCACAGCAACTTGAATAGAAAAATACTTAGCGCGAAGTAATCGCTTGGATCAGCCATAAAAAGCAACACACCTGAGATAACCGCAATAACGAAACCGCTAACAGCGACAGGAACGAGCACATGAGCAAGCTGTTCGAGTGTTATACGCCGCCACAGGCCGATGCGTTTTAAATCTAACGGGATGATCGCGCCTACTAACAGCGCGATACCAAGAACATGCAAGGTATTGATTACTGCATAACTCCAACGAGAAAATCGAACCCACTGGGCGACAGGAGTTAGCGCTAAGGCTTCGAGCCAGGCTTCCAACATCGCGCTGCTCTAATCGCGGTTTGGGTAAAGATCGTAGAGCACACCGTCAATCCAAATACGCTCCGCCTTCATTAATTTTTGTTCTATATCGGCTGAAGGTTCCCCCTCAATTTTTACCTCAACATCTTTGGCCAAATCGCCCGGCATTAAACCAGCACGATTATTGCGGTAAGGTTGGCCAACTTCTACCGTCCAGATATCGTCTTCAGACTTTACCGTTAACTCCCCATGCGGATTGCCCAGCTTAAGCTCGACGATAATACCGGTTAGTTCAATGTTATTACCCGTCGTCCAACGCCAGCCATGATGCGCCGCCGCGAAAGACACCAACACAAAAGATAGAAGAGTAAAAAAGAAAGTACGCTTTAACATATTCCCTCCTAGGAGTGGGTTAACTGTAGCCACAAAGCTAAAGTGTCTCTTTTCTACAAAGTGAAAATGTCCTGTTTTTCCTATGTTGATCAGACCCTGTCTGGTCTGTGTGAGATGAACTGA
>NZ_JACSOF010000258.1:0-4337 GCF_014349205.1 Photobacterium sp. BZF1 | reverse complement strand
AGCTGCCGGCCGGCAGCTTTTTTGTCGGTACGATATATCATCAGCCCTGATGGTAGGGAGTAGGAAAAGGTCAACAGTTCCTTGCCTTTGGGTATAGAATATCGCTATCGAGGTGAAGGAAAAAGACGATGAACAATATCCAACTAGAGTCAGTGCTAAACGAGCTGCTGAGTCCCCATCAAATCAAAGATTACTGCCCGAATGGTTTGCAGGTTGAGGGTAAGCCTGAAGTTAAAAAGATCATTACAGGGGTTACTGCCAGCCAGGCATTGATTGACCGGGCTATCGAAGAGCAAGCCGATGCGCTGCTGGTCCACCATGGTTACTTCTGGAAGGGGGAGCCTGCAGAAATTCGCGGCATGAAATATCGTCGCATCAAAGCGCTTATCGAGAATGGTATCAACTTGTATGCTTACCACCTGCCGCTGGATGTTCACCCAACGTTAGGTAACAACGCAAAACTGGCTGAACTGCTGGATATTGAAGTGCTAGGAGGCTTGGAAGAGGGTAACCCTAATTCTGTCGCGATTTATGGCCAGCTCGCTCAACCTTTAAGTGGTGAAGAACTCGCGGCAAGGCTATCAATTACCTTACACCGTGAACCGTTGCATATTGGCGATAATGCGCCAAAGGAAATTAAAACCTTGGGATGGTGTACTGGTGGCGGCCAGGACTTTATAGAACTAGCCGCTAATAAAGGTTTGGATGCTTTTATTTCTGGAGAAATTTCCGAAAGAACAGTTCATATTTCCCGAGAATTAGGTATTCATTATTTTAGTGCTGGTCATCATGCAACTGAGCGTTATGGAATAAAATCATTAGGTGAGTATTTAGCCGATAAACATAATTTCGACGTTAATTTTATCGATATAGATAATCCGGTTTAACGGTTTTTTAACTAAAACAGAGGCATAAAAAGGCTTAATGCGAGCGCATTAAGCCTTTTATTTTGTGTTGTAAAATTTCATATTTCGATATTTCGGAGGTATTAATTCTGTTAGAACTGGGTCTAATTCATACTTTGTTTCAACTTTATGACTAATTTTATGCCATATTCGGTCAAAATCTTGATAATTGTCAAAGATCCATCCTGAACTATGGTATGGCCCTACGAAATATAATTACAACCCACCATTTTTTCGGTTAATTTAAATTTACTCGTTTAAATGAACTCGAATGCTTTATTCAGAAAGTATTCAGGGATGTGAAAAAAATTAATTGGCACGATGCCTTTAATAACGAGTTTTAAATTACTTTGACCTATTCAGCGAATGCTTTTTATCAGTTTGAAATTGTACTGATGTCGACTGAATGTATTTAATTGGAGATTCCCCCCATGACTAAAAAATGGTTTACCGAAACGGTTGCCAGTACTGTGTCCAATTTGGGTACGTCAACCGAGAATGGTTTATCTTCTGAGGAAGTGAAAAAGCGCCAGGAGCAGTTCGGCTCCAATGAACTGCAAGAACAGGCCGGTAAGTCGGTACTGGAGTTGCTAGCGCATCAATTCAAGAACCCACTGATCTTCATCCTAGGGGTCGGTGCAATTGTTTCCTTCTTCACTGGTCACTTGATTGATGCCGTTGCTATCGGCGTAATCATTGTCATCAACGTGCTGATTGCTTTCTGGCAGGAATTCAAAGCCCAGAAAGGTATGGAAGCACTGCGCGACATGGCTGCCCCTATGGCGCAGGTCCGTCGTAACGGTGAATGGGTCGATATCCCAGCCCGTGAAATTGTTCCGGGTGATGTATTGAAAATCAGCACCGGTGACATTCTGGCTGCTGATGTTCGTATTATCGAAGCCAACCGTCTGTCTATCGACGAAGCGGCACTGACCGGTGAGTCAGAGCCTGTAGACAAGACATCTGATGCGCTGGAAGACGGCAATATCGGTCTTGGCGATCAGAAAAACATGGGCTTTATGACCACTATGGTAACTTCAGGTACTGGCCTGGGTATCGTTGTGGGTACTGGTATGCAGACTGAAGTTGGCCACATCGCTGACATGATGGCGAATACCGAAGAAACCAAGACACCAATGCAAGAGCGTATGGACTTGATTGCCAAATCGCTAATGATCGTTGCATTGGGTGTTGTAGCTGTAGTGTGTGTTATCGGTCTATACCACGGCATGCCATGGCTGGAAATCCTGAACACAGGTATCTCACTGTCAGTTGCCGCTATTCCTGAAGGTCTACCAACAGTTGTAACTATCGTACTGACCATGGGTTCAACCCGTATGGTTAAGAGCAATGCACTGGCTAAGCAGCTTGCTGCAATCGAGACCCTAGGTTCAACTACCGTTATCTGTTCAGACAAGACAGGTACCCTGACCCAGAACCAGATGCAGGTTATGAAAGCCTACGATGCATCAGGCCGTAACTGGGAAGTAAGCGGTAAAGGCTTCTCTCCTGAAGGTGAGTTCAAGCCGCTAGCACACGGCACAGACGTAAAAGACAGCCCTGAGATGATGAAAGGCCTGGTTGTTGCGACACTGTGTAATGATTCAGAATATATCCAAGACGGCGACAAGTCTTCTGTACGCGGTAACCCAACCGAAGGTGCACTGATTGTTGCTGCAGCCAAAGCTGGTCTACAGCAGGCTGAAATGCTGTCAACCGGTGGCTACTCAATCGTTGAGAAGTTCCCGTTCGACTCTGCACGTAAGATGGCTTCGGTTATCGTAAAAGACCCACAGGGTAAGCACTTCCTAGCTATCAAGGGTGCGCCGGATGTGGTACTACGCAATGCATCAGGCTTTATGGTTAACGGCGATGTTGTGGCTTACCAGCCAGCAACGACGGAAGGTAACCTAGCGGTTGCTGCCAACCCTGCAGAAGAGATGGTTGCGAACTACGAAGCGGCTATCCAGGACTTTGCCGAGCAGGCACTACGTACCCTTGCTGTAGGTTTCCGCGAACTATCTGAGGATGACCTTAAGCGCGATCATACTGAACTAGAGCAGGATGTCACTATCCTTGGCCTATACGGCATCATGGATCCACCACGTCCAGAAGTACGTGCAGCGGTAGACAGCTGTTACGATGCGGGTGTTCGTACTGTAATGATCACTGGTGACCACGCTCTGACAGCAGCAGCTATCGCTCGTGACATCGGTATTATCCGCAGCGAAGAAGACCTAGTGGTAACAGGTAGCCAGCTAGATGACATGGACGATGAAGAACTACGTCGTATCTGTCCTAACGTTGCCGTATTCGCCCGTGTAACACCAGAGCACAAGCTACGTATCGTACAGGCTCAGCAGTACAACAACGAAGTTGCTGCAATGACAGGTGACGGTGTGAACGATGCACCAGCACTACGCCGCGCAGACATCGGTGTCGCCATGGGTATCACAGGTACTTCGGTTGCTAAAGATTCAGGTGACCTGATCCTGCTGGATGATAACTTCAGCACTATCGTTAAAGCGGTACGTCAGGGCCGTCAGATCTTCGACAACCTGCGTAAGTTCATCCGTCAGGCACTGACTGCTAACGTAGGTGAAGTATCGGTTATCCTGTTTGCCTTCTTGTTCATGGGTCCAGAAGTTGCTTTGCCGCTGACGCCGCTAATGATCCTATGGATTAACTTGGTATCGGATGGTCTGCCAGCACTGGCACTAGGTGTTGACCCAGAAGAGAAAGACCTGATGGAGCGTAAACCGCGTAAGCGTAACGAGAGCTTCTTCAGCGATCACCTAGGTACCCGTATTATTATCCGTGGTCTAGCACAGGGTGGTATGAGCTTCCTGGCATTCAACTGGGCAATGAACGCTGGCCTAAGCGCGAACTACGCACAGACAATGGCCTTTGCAATGCTAGTATTCTGTCAGCTATGGCACATCTTTGATTCACGTACGTTCAGCACGCTGTTCCGCAAGAACCCATTCACCAACAAATCTCTGTTGGGTGCGGTAGCGCTGTCTGCATCACTGTCTCTAGGTGTGATTTACACAGGTGTTGGCCAGTTCATCTTCAGCACTGAAGGTCTGTCAGCTGGTCACCTAATCACTGTGTTCCTAGCAGCATCTCTTCCAACGCTGGTTCTGTCTGGCCTGAAAGAAGTGACCAAAATCAAGTTCGTATAATCACATACAGCTGATAATTCGTTAAATACAAAGGGCCTTCGGGCCCTTTTGTTGTTTTAAGAGCAGGTCCTAGGAAAAGCGGGCCCTCGGACCTAGGAAAAGCAAAAGAAAAAGAAAAAGCTTGATAGTTATTGAGTGTGTTGTGAATGCTGCCTGCAGAACCACAGAACCACAGAACCACAGAACCACAGAACCACAGAACCACAGAACCACAGAACCACAGAACCACAGAACCACAGAACCACAG
>NZ_JACSOF010000257.1:0-4345 GCF_014349205.1 Photobacterium sp. BZF1 | reverse complement strand
AGCCATTGCTGGATACTGTCTATATCACCGCTAATTTGCCAGTAAAGCAAATTAGCCAGATCGGTATTTGCGCGCCAGTCAATATGGTAGATCGAGCGGCTCATCAGGCTGTTACACAAATCAAGGTAACGGCTTGCCTTGTCTTGTTCTCCACGGGTGACGGCGATACGGGCCAGCATAGAGTAAGCATGAAGCGACTTTGTTTCATCATATGGAGCAAGTACTTCCAAGCTTTTCAATGCCGCTTCCTCTGCCTCTTCCAAACGGTTCCAACACCAAAGGATCTGTGCACGGAGGCGAAGTAGGAACTCGTGCAAAGGCACCTGCTGCAGGTGCTGCTCTTTGACTAGTTTGAAAGCCTGTTCAAGGAGTTCATAAGCATTCTGCACATAGCCTTGCGCCAGTAAGATTTCAGCTTGTTGGAGCAATGCCCACAGGGCTTGGTGATACACATGGTATTGGCGAGCCATCTTCTCGGTTTGCTGCATCATTGGCAGCGCGCGACTGAGATTGCCTAGGCAGTGGTGGACTTCACCAACCACGGAAGTCGCGACGATTCGGCTGCGGTATGTGGTAGACGGGAGTTGCCCTAATGCTTGCTCGGATAAGATCAATGCATCGTCTGGCTTGCCTTGGTTGATTGCAACTTGGGCACGTAGGGCATTGAACTCGCCTTGCAGGGCGTCATCAAGGTTGATATCACGCTTGGCAAATTCAGTCTCAGTCTCCACAATCATGTCGCCCACATCATTGTACAGGTGCTGGCTCTGTAGCAACCACATGTGAAGCAAGTTGAGGCGGGGTTGGCTGTAGAGTTCTTCAGTATCGATCTGATCCAGTGCGTCCTGCAGCAGTTTCATCTCACCGTGATGGAACATTTCCCAACCGAAATCACACAGTATGCTGATCACCAGTGCAGTATCTTCGCACTTCTGGGCGTGCAGCAGGGCCTGTTGTGGCGAGTTTTGCTTCAGCCATGCTTTCGCGGCTAGGGCGTGTAGCTCAGCCCTCTGCTGTGGGATCTGGGAGTAGCGCTGGTGGCGGAGGAACTCAGCAAACAGGTTGTGGAAGCGGTACCAGTTGCTATCCCCCTCAAGGGTATTGAGGAATAAGCCAAAGCGATTGAGTGACTCCAATACCGCGAGGGCATCACTACGCCCTGTGAGGTCAGTCACCAATTGCGCATTGAACATATCCAATACCGAACACTGCAACAGGAATTGCTGTGTTTCACCATCAAGAAGGTCAAAGACTTCTTCTGCCAGATAATCCCATAGGTGGCCACGGTTAAAGTTTGCCATTGATTCGGCTGACTCAACCAAATTGTGTGGTTTCTGCTGGGCGTGCAAGGCAATTAATTGCAGCGCTGACGGCCAACCTTCCACTTGATGGTGAAGGGTTTTTAGAACGGTTTCTTCGATGTTCTCACCGATACGCTTGTCGAAAAAGCGGGTCGTTTCTTCTTCGTCAAAAGCCAGTATGTCGTTATCAACTTCAATTAGCAGGTCACGGATGCGTAGGTTGGCAGTACCGAGAGGCGGCAACGTACGACTGGTGACGACTAAAGTCAGGTTGTCAGGCATATGTTTGAGGAAGAAGCGTAGGCCATCGTGAATGTCGTCATTGTTAATGAGGTGGTAGTCGTCAAGAACAATATATGTTTGTTCATGGTAATCAGCCAACTCACCGAAAAGTTCACTAAATAATGTCGACAGGCAGGCAAACTGTCGGCGTTCGGCCATCGCTTGGGTCTTCAAGCAGGCACTATTCGTTGCTTTGTTGATAGTTTGCAGTAAGTAGTTGGCAAAGCGGAATGTGTCATTGTCATTCTCGTCAATGTTGAACCAACCGGTATGCGGGTGCTCATTCAACCATTGGGCTGCCATGGTCGTTTTGCCATAGCCCGCAGGTGATCGAAACAGCACAAGACGATAAAACGGGGCCTGCTCTAGCGTTTCCAGCAAACGGGGACGCAGTATTGCATTATGAAGGCGTGCCGGACGGGTTAATTTAGATGGTATCCACATAGTCTTGCTATCTTTTTGTAAGGTTTCAGTTCCATTGTCGCTCAGGAGCATTGCTCTGAATTAGCTATATTATCTGAGCATATATGCCATGTAATCCTGCTTATCATTTCAAAAAATTGCAGTGCGGCATTTGATCTAGTTAATAACTTTGACAGCGCATTGGGTTGAATTCAGCAAAAGTTGCCAACTCATCCCTATATTTATGACACACTTCACATATCTTCGTTTTTTAATCATCTTGTATCTGTCTAATTGCACATGAAAAGGTAGTCTGTATTTGTGACTTTAAATGCATATGGAAGGGCGTTTAAGTCTTTCTACACCCCAGAATTTTGCATTGTGTCACATAAAGTGGGGGAGATTCATAACTACGCCCCTCCCACTCATCCCTACTCCTCCCCAGTTCGGGAGGATGTTAACGCTGATAAATACAGGCAACATTGTCAGCAGTTGGAAATAATCCTAGAGCGAGATTGAACCATGCCTAAGAATGGTCAGACACAACAATTTGATAAAGCCGCTTTCCAAGCAGCAGTAGAAAAGCACCTTACAACAACTTACGCATCGACAACAGAAACTGCGACTGCTCGCAGTTGGTATCTAGCAATGGGCAAAGCGCTGGCAGAAATCAGCACTGGCAGCCTATTGGCCACAGAAAAGAATCTTGCTGAGCAGAAAGCTCGCAGTGTTAACTACCTATCACTGGAATTTCTGATCGGCCGCCTAACCGGCAACAACCTAATCAGCATGGGCCTATACGAAAACGTTGCTGAAGCAATGGAAGGAATGGGCCAAAACCTAACAGACCTTCTGGAAGAAGAGCGTGACCCTGCATTGGGTAACGGTGGCCTAGGTCGTCTAGCGGCTTGTTTCATGGACTCACTAGCTGCTCAGGAATACCCTGCAGTGGGTTACGGCCTGCACTATGAATACGGCCTATTCCGCCAGTCTTTCGTTGACGGCCGCCAGGTTGAAGCACCTGATGCATGGCGTGGTATCGAAGGCTACCCATGGGAAGTTCTACGTCCTGAACTGACCCAAGAAGTTAGCCTGTACGGTCATGTAGAAGCTTACACTGATGAAGACGGTGTTGAATGCCGTCGCTGGGTACCTGCAATGACCGTTGAAGGTGTTGCGTGGGACCTACCAATCGTTGGTTACGACAACAAGAGTGTTTACCCACTACGTCTATGGGAATGTCGCTCAAACGCACCGTTCAGCCTAGCGCGCTTCAATGACGGTGACTACGTAGGTGCACAGTACTCTGCTCTGGAAGCAGGTAACGTGACCAAGGTTCTATACCCGAACGACAACCACGACCAAGGTAAAGCCCTTCGTCTAATGCAGCAGTACTTCCACTGTGCTTGTTCGGTTGCTGACATCCTACGTCGCCACGAAGCAGCGGGTAACTCTATCGAGTCGCTATCTGAGCTGGAAACTATCCAGCTAAACGATACCCACCCAACAATCGCTATCCCTGAACTGATGCGCATCCTTCTGGATGAGTACAAACTAGGCTGGGAGAAGGCGTGGGAAATCTCTTCGAAGACCTTTGCTTACACCAACCACACATTGCTGCCAGAAGCATTGGAAACATGGAGCGAAGCACTGATTCAACAGATGCTACCGCGTCACATGGAAATCATCTTTGAAATCAACCACCGCTTCATGAAGCTAGTCGAGCAAACTTGGCCGGGCAACAACGAAGTGAAGCGCAAGCTTTCTATTATTCAGGAAGGTCCACAGCGCATGGTGCGTATGGCTAACCTGTGTGTTGTCAGCACATACGCCGTAAACGGTGTTGCTGCACTGCACTCTGAGTTGGTTAAGCGTGACCTATTCCCTGAATTCAATGAGCTATTCCCAGGCCGTTTGACCAATGTGACGAACGGTGTAACACCACGTCGTTGGATCAAATACTGTAACCCAGGCCTTTCTGAACTAATCAGTGAGAAAGTGGGTGACGACTGGCCGGCAAACCTTGAGAAAATTGCAGGTCTAGAGAAATTCGCTGACGATGCCGCGTTCCAAAAGCGCTACATGGCAGTGAAGAAAGAGAACAAGCAGCGTTTGGCTGACTGGGTAGAAGAGAACATGGGTATCGAGCTTGATACTGATGCTATTTTCGATATCCAAATCAAACGTCTGCACGAATACAAGCGTCAGCACCTTAACCTGCTGAACATCCTGGCGCTGTACCACCGCCTATTGAACGACCCAACGTTCGATATGCACCCACGTGTGTTCTTCTTTGGTGCGAAAGCAGCGCCGGGTTACGCACTAGCGAAAGACATCATCTTTGCCATCAACAAAGTGGC
>NZ_JACSOF010000256.1:0-4347 GCF_014349205.1 Photobacterium sp. BZF1 | reverse complement strand
GACCACAGGACCACAGGACCACAGGACCACAGGACCACAGGACCACAGGACCACAGGACCACAGGACCACAGGACCGCTCCTTCATCTCAAACTACCTACCAGCTTTTCTATTCCTAACTATACTTACAAAAATATCAATAAATACACATTGCGCTTTGGGGATAGTAATGATGAAGTTTTCATGGGCGGCAATCTTAATATCGGGCTTTATTAGTCTCTCTGCTTTCGCGGCAGATAATGCATCTAACTCGTCACAAGTCATGCAAGCACCGACTTCGACACCTACCACCTCGTCATCGGCAACGCAGCAGGCACAAGCCTCTGCACAAACGGCGACGCAGGAAACGGGTAAGGCTGCGGGAATTGATACTGCGTTTGCTGCTTCGGCTGGTGGTATTACTGCAACAGTATTGGCTGTAGGTGCAGCAGCAGTAGTCATCGGTGTAGCCCTGTCTGATTCTGGCGGCGGTGATGACCCCGCGCCACCTGCCACTGTTCAAGCCGGCCAGTAGGAGTCGGTGAAGCATTATGTAACAACTCTGCGTCATAGCTACGCTGGAATTTAACAGTGAACCAATGTGTTAAAGCCAGAGCTTGTTAAAGCGCTCTGGCTTTTTGATTCTGCCCTCAGAACCTCAGAACCGTTTCTAAACCTTCTTCCCCTTAACCAACTTCCTTACCCACATCCGTCCAGGGTGCAGGGCTTCTAGAACGCTGTTTGGCAATGGTAATGGATCGCCACAAATCTGCGAGGCCAGTAGTTCGCCAAGCAAAGGTGCCGAACTTAAACCGCGAGAGCCCAAACCAATCATTGAATACAGGTTATGGTAGACCGGTACATTCTCTGCGCTATCTTGCTGGTTTTTCAAGTCCGTATACTGTTCAACCAGTTGATCGTATTGGCACACATCACCGACGAAAGGCAGGTGATCGCGGCTGGCACAGCGTACGCCTACACGGGCTTGCTCGCCTGACATATCTATATCTTGTGGCCAACTTGCTTTAGGAAGGCAATCAACCAGGCGCTGCTTGTTGTCTGCATGCTCTTCCGGGCTGAAGGTTAAGTCGACACTGCCACGGCGGTAGCTAGCGCCAATACAGTGGCTCTCGCCGCTGGCATTGTCCGGTGTCAGGTATCCGTCATAACAAAGTACTGTTTTTAATGGGTTCAGCGATGGGTTAGTCGGGATATGACTTACCTGTCCGCGTACCGAGTAGGCAGGGATGTCTTGCGTCTGTGCGAATTCGGCAAAGCGGTGCCCGTTAGCCACAATCACCGTCTGGTGCTGGTAGCTTTGACCTTGTTGGTCTGTTAGTTCCCAGCATTGATCATTTTGCTGGCCAGGTTGCTGGTTGATTTGCTGGATATCAACTTGCGTTTTGAGTTCAAGGAACCCTAGCTCTTGCGCTTGCTCAATCAAGGCACGGGTAAGCTCTTGTGGGCATAACCAGCCACCAAGTGGGTAGTTAACGCTGCTATGGCCTGAAGCCACACCGGTTACTTGTTCGGTTTGTTCAACGTCCAGTTGGCGAATAAGCTGTTCCGGGAAGCCGCCGGTCATCATCTTTTCTAGCTTGCTGGTTGAGTTATCATCCCAAGCCAACTGGGTCACACCACACCACTCATGGCTGAATGTATTGTGCTTGGCCGCTTGCTCGACAAACTGGCGAGCATACAGAAATGCCGAGGCAAAGAAGCGGGATAGGGCATCGTTTGAGCCATTGAGCAGCGGATAAACTGCCCCCTGACGGTTACCTGATGCGCCTTCTGCCGGTAGCTCATCGGCACAGTACAGCGTGGTTTTGATACCACGGCGTGCCAGAGCAAGTGCCGTTGTCGCCGAGCCGACACCGCCACCGATAATCGCAATGCTGCTATCTTCGTGACCATCACCAAGGTTGGCGGATTTGCGGTTGTACCATGGCTTGACGTTGCCGCGGTATTTGCGCTCGGTGACACTGCCGGCCAGCATTTCACGTTTGGTGCCAAAGCCTTTGACCTTCTTCATGTCAAAGCCGGCTTCAATCAGGCCGCGGCGAACAAAGCCTGCCGCAGTGAAGGTGGCAGTGCTACAACCAACTCGGGCCAGTTTTGCCATGCCGTTGAACAGATCTTGGTTCCACATCTCTGGGTTCTTGCTTGGGGCAAAACCATCGAGGAACCAGGCATCAACGATACCGTCATTATTCGTCCATACTTGTGGCATACAGTCTTTGATATCGCCAAACCACAGATCCAGGGTGATCATGCCATCTTCCAGCACAATGCGGTGACAGTCGGCGACAGCTGGTGGGTAGTGGGCATGGAGCTGGCTAGCTAAGTCGGCCAGTTCAGGCCAAGACTCGTGAGCTTTGATCAGATCGTCCTTGGTAACCGGAAACTTCTCGAAACTGATGAAATGCAGCTCTTTGGTGGTGGCACCCGGGTTAGCTTCGCGGAAGGCTTTGAACCATTGCCATACCGCCAGGAAGTTGAGGCCGGTTCCGAAGCCGGTCTCCGCCACCACAAAGCGGCGGCGGTCGAAGGTTTCCCAACGTGTCGGTAAGCCATTTTGGTGGAGGAACACATAGCGGGTTTCTTCCAGGCCATTGGCATTTGAAAAGTAGACATCGTCAAAGTCATTGGAAACAGGGGTACCTGATTCGTTCCAGTCCAAGACGGCATTTTCGATTTTTATCGATGGTGTTTTGCTTACGGACGGTTGGGCTTTATAAGACAAAAGGAGAAGCCTCATAGTTGGTGTAACGGGTTTAATTGTGGGCGATTGTACCTGATCAACAGGAAAGCTGACCACTTTTGACAGACAAACCCGTTATTATCGTCAACGTTATACCCAAGTCACCTCAGGTTGTTGATTGTTTTGACTGAGGTTATTTGGGTATAAATGACAGTAGGAATTCATCATGAAACGAGCCGTAATTACAGGCATGGGTATTGTCTCCAGTATTGGTAACAACGTTAAAGAAGTACTGGAGTCTTTGAAAACGGGCAAGTCCGGTATCAACTTCTCTGAACAATTTGCAGAAATGAAGCTGCGTAGTAATGTTTGGGGCGATTTGAAAATGACCCCTTCAGAGCATATCGACCGTAAGAAAATGCGTTTCATGGGCGATGCCGCCGCTTTTGCTTACCTGTCAATGGAACAAGCGATTGAAGACGCTGGCCTGACTGAAGATCAGGTATCTAACGACCGTACTGGCCTTGTAGCGGGTTCTGGTGGTGCGTCTTCTTACAACCAGGTTGCAGCAGTAGATATTCTGCGTGAGAAAGGTGTTAAGCGCGTAGGTCCATACATGGTACCGCGTACTATGTCTTCAACAGTGTCTGCATGTTTGGCTACGCCATTCAAGATCCGTGGTGTGAACTACACCATGAGCTCGGCATGTGCGACTTCTGCACACTGTATCGGCCATGCTCTTGAACTGATCCAGCTTGGCAAACAAGATGTTGTATTCGCCGGTGGTGGTGAAGAGCTTGATTGGTCGCTGACCATGATGTTCGATGCCATGGGCGCACTATCAACCAAGTACAATGACGACCCATCAAAAGCCTCTCGTACTTATGATGCAGACCGTGACGGTTTCGTGATCTCTGGTGGCGGCGGTATGTTGGTTATCGAAGAACTAGAGCACGCTCTGGCACGTGGCGCGAAAATCTACGGCGAGATCGTCGGCTACGGCGCGACATCAGACGGTTACGATATGGTAGCCCCATCAGGCGAAGGCGCTGTACGTTGTATGAAGATGGCGATGCAGGATGTTGATAGCATCGACTACATCAACACCCACGGTACGTCTACACCGGTTGGTGATGTAAAAGAGCTAGGTGCAATCCAAGAGCTATTTGGTGACAACAGCCCAGCGATTTCTGCAACCAAGGCGATGACCGGTCACGCATTGGGCGCTGCAGGTGTACATGAGGCGATCTACTCAACGCTGATGCTAGACAACAGCTTCATCGCACCGAGCATCAACATTGATAACTTGGATGCAGCAGCAGAAGGCCTAGACATCGTCACTGAAAAACGTGACCAAGAGTTGAAGACAGTAATGTCAAACAGCTTTGGCTTCGGCGGCACCAACGCAACGCTAGTTATCAAGAAGTATGAAAGGTAATTAAAAGCGGTTCTGTGGTGCTTCGGTTCTATGGCCCTATGGGGTAAATAGCTAGCCTAGAAGTGGCTGGTTCTCGAAATAAGTGGCTCTTGGTTCTAGGAAAGGCGTAAAGCATTAGAAAGTGCTTGCTCGATTGCGAGTGTAAAAGGGATGCTTCCTGCAGGACCACAGGACCACAGGACCACAGGACCACAGGACCACAGGACCACAGGACCACAGGACCACAGGAC
>NZ_JACSOF010000255.1:0-4563 GCF_014349205.1 Photobacterium sp. BZF1 | reverse complement strand
TTTATCAGATGGGCGAACGCTGGCTAAAACTCGAACATCGCCAACTTAACTATCAACGGCTACTTGAAAGGCGTGAAGAGTTGATTGCCCAGCAGCAAGAACAAGCTGATGAACCCCCAGAACTGGCTGAACTTCGAGAGGTCATGCCTGAAGTAGAAGAAAACAGTTTGGATGCAGAGCAAGTCAGTGAGCAATCATTGAAATTACTACGGGGCCTATCTTTAATTGGCTTTGTGATTGCTATGTTGACCCTTTGGTCAAGTGCCCTTGAGATGACCAGTTGGCTAGGGCAAGTTGTCGTCTGGCAGGTCAGCGAGATGGGTGAAACAGGGATCGTAATGGTGGACATTAGTTTGCAGTCGCTGATCTTTGCGCTGATCACCTTGCTGGTGACCTTTATTGCGGTAAAGAACTTGCCGGGAATATTGGAGTTGTTAGTCTTGCGGCGGTTAGATTTATCGCCCGGGACGGGATATGCGGCGACAACAGTGCTGCGTTATTTATTGATGCTGGTTGGGGTGTTCAGTGCGTGTTCGTTGATAGGTTTCCAGTGGTCGAGTTTGCAGTGGTTGGTGGCTGCATTTGGTGTCGGTCTGGGTTTCGGCCTACAGGAGATCTTCGCCAACTTCATATCGGGCTTGATCATTTTGTTCGAGCGTCCGATACGTATCGGAGACATTGTGACCATTAATGATCTGTCCGGCACGGTGAGTAAAATAAAAACTCGTGCAACGACCATCATTGACTGGGACAACAAAGAAATCGTTGTTCCCAACAAAGCCTTCATTACTGAAAAGCTGATCAACTGGTCGCTGACCGATCCGATAACCCGTATCGTGATCCCCATTGGGGTCGCTTATGGATCGGATATCGATAAGGTTGAGCAGTTGCTATACAAGGTCGCCAATGAGCACCCTTTGGTACTCAAAGATCCGCCGCCATCGGTGTTCTTTCTTGCCTTTGGCGCCAGTAGTTTGGATTTCGAATTAAGGGTTTATATCACGGCGATTGACCATCGTCTTTCGACCATCCATTTGATCAACAAGAATATTGATAGTTCGTTTAAGGAGAACGGTATTGAGATTGCCTTCCCGCAAATGGATATCCATGTGCGTGATGTGAAGCAGGAAAAAGACAACCCTCCTGGTGATTAGGGTCAACTGCAACAAGCATTTAGCTCATGATTGCCAGCCCTAATACTGAAGCGTAATCGACTGCGGACAATGATCACTGAGGTGGTAGTGCTTTAATTGTTGGTCGCTGTAAAGATATTCTGAAAAGGAGGGCTGGGTGCTCTTTTCTGGTATCCGGCCATCGATAATAAAGTGATCGATAAAGCCCGGATATTGCCTGACTTCCCATTGTTTTTTGCGTTTGTTGTAGGCTTGGGAGCGGCACTGGCTTTGTCTGCCTTGGGTACTAAGTCTCGGAACCTGCATTTTTCCAGAAGTCAGCTGCTGCCAGAACTTATCACCTTTCTCTGCCAACCTACGGTTAAAATCCCCCATGATAATGAAAGGCTGTTGATGGGCTTGCCGCTCGCTGATCCAGCCATCAAGAACTTCAAATTGCTCAGCCAAGACCGGACAGTTTTTGTTGCGATGGCGGTTGCTGTAACAGCCGTTTTTAAGGTGGACAACCAATAGTCTTAATGCCGGTTGTCCTTGTTGAAATAATGAAATATCGACACCGTAACGCAAGTACTGGTTATCCCACACATCGAGTTGATGTAGGTCAGGGTGGCGTACGTATTGAATTCCATTGCTTATTGCAAAACCGACAAACTGCGGCCAAATGTCATTATTGCCTTTATCTTTCCTGCTCGAGAACTCAATCTGGTAATTGTTGAGCGGTACTACTTTTCCGATGGCTTGATGACCAGCAACCTCTTGAAAGGCAAGCACATCGGGTGAAATGGCTTTGATAATGGCGGCCATTGCCTGATAGTCACGGGACGTTCTGGGTGGAGCGGTAGATTGGTTATGCCTGTTCGTTTCATCTACTGCCAACCAGTTGAGATTCCATGTAGTAAAAGTCAATGAGTGTGACCTACTGTTAGGTACATCAGCAATGACTATATCTGAAGCGATAATCCCCCATAGCAGGAGTAAATAGCGCACTGGTGGGCTAATCATAATATGGCGAACTTTATAGCTGAAAAGTTTACTCTTACCGTGATTGCACTGAAAAGCGATTAACCTTGATGGTAATGAGGGATGAAAAACAGCTTGAATGTAATAGGGGGCGTATTGCAGGCGTTAATGATGGTTCTCTCGCAAATGTCCAGTTGGTTTACATAAGCATAGGTGAACTAAAAAGGGCAGGAAGACCTGCCCTTTGCGGTTAAGCTGAAATGAATTTTTGATGCTTACTGCAAGCTTTCACGGTCAACAACTGTCTTGAGGTCGGTCAGGGTGCCCTGCTCAACATCAATTAGGAAGTTGTCGCTGGCCTCACCGGTTGCGAAGCGGTCAAGGATGTAGAACAAGGTGCCGAAGCGGACTTTGAAGACATCACCAACTGGTGTGTCATCGTTATTGATATCGTCAAAGTTAACGGCGGACTCCATATCATACAACTCTTCACTCAATAGCTTGTACTGTGGCAGGCGAGAAGGCTCGATATCACGGAAAGCCAGTTCATCGGCGTTGCGCAGGCGGTAGAAGTCGATAGCCAACTCTTCACCGTTCCATTCTGCAAAGTCGATCAGGGCCATACCGTTTTGGTTGGCCAATGCTTCGGCTTTTAGTTTGGCTCGGCTCCAATCCTGGATGAAATCATTCAAATCATCTTGGCTTCTTGAACCTTGGCAAGGGATATCAAGGGCTGTTTTTAGCTGGCATACAGTAATATCCGTTTCCAACTGAGACAGGATTAGCATTTGCTTGCCGTCCATGTTGAAAAGCATGTTCTTGATATCTTCTGGCCACTCTTCCGGTAGGAAACGCAGGCGAGTCAACTCTTTGATGTGCCAGTCTGTCAGCTCGTAGTAGTTCTCGGCATCGAGGATATCGCGGTTCCAGATTTCACTTGCGTTAGAGTCAACCAACTGGTCATGCTCTTCGGCATAATGTTCAAATAGCTCGTTGAAGCGAGGCACGTTCTCGATAACAACGGTTTCAACTTCTACCTGGCTGTTCGGTTTGATTTCAAGCACCTTGTAAGCTGGGATATAGCCAGCCAGTGACGGAGCCTGGATGTTGAACAGGGTATAAGTTTCGCCGCCGATGTTGTATTGCTTCAAGCCTGTGTCGTTGAAGTGCATGTGGCCGCCGACATGGATACTCAAACCGGTTTGTGCCAGTGCTTTACTGGTATCGTCTTCTGGTTCGCGTTTGAGCTGGAAGTTACCTTCACCGAAGATATCTTCGATTTCTTCTGATGCGCCGTTGTAGAAATCGGTCATCGGGAAGTGGCTAAACGACAGCAGGACTTTGTTCTGCTCTTTCGCCGCTTTAACCGTGTTGCTGATCCAGTCAATGACGTGCTCTTTGTGGGTAAGCATCATGTTGTAGCCGGCATTGCTCGAACCCTCGTAATCGTTAGGGTTATCAACACCACCTGCAGTATTAGCTTTAGGTTGGTAAACATTGGCATCGATAGCCATCAACCATAGGCCTTCGATTGGCTCAACCAGATAAGTACTGTCTGGTACCATAGAGCATGATGTAAAGTCGTCTTCCTTGTATTCCCCACCTGTGCCTTCGTGGCAGATTTCATACATGCGGTTGGCATAATTGGCTTCTTGCAAAGCCACATCGTAGGAATAGTTTTGACGGGCGTCGTCAGAGCTATAAGGCGTTTCGAAATATTTATAATGAGGCTGGGGATCGAAGCCGTGGTGGCTGAGGATACCCATGATTTCCTTGTAGCCCCACTCTTTAACTTCCTCAGTACAGATGGTTGGCAGCGGGTTGTCAGGCGTCGGTGCAATCGTCCAGTCGCCCTCGTAACCTTCACACTCACTGGTTGCACCACGGCTATAAATGCGCTGGTCATGGCCATCACGACCTAAGTAGTCTTTTTTGCCATTCGGACGGGTAAAAGGACGGACAGGATCGTGGTTTCCCGGTGCGGCGAAGAACTCAAGGCCGTGTTTTTCACGGTATTGATCAAAGATTTTAACCAGACCTCGCATGTGAACCGGTTGGCCGTCGTCACTGAAATCCCCAGGCAGGGCAACATATTTGATACCACGGGCAACGACGTCATCCAATGCCGCAATCATGGCAAAGTAGTTTTCGTTGAAAAGGCGGGTCGACTTCATTTGTGACATCATGGTACGGATGGTCGCACCTTGTCCGGTCTCTGAATTGTACAAACCGTCAAATGAGCCATCTTGGAAATCACCGTAGACATCGTGGAAATGGATATCTGGCATGAAGGCAACTTGTAGTCCTTCAACGGGAAGTGTCTTGCCGTCATCATTGCTCGAGTCTGAGTTACAACCTGCCAAGGCAAGCATAGTGAATAATGCCACTGCTGTGCGTTTAATTGCCATTTTATCCTCTGAGAAAGGTTATATTTATTTTTCGGTGGCAGAGAATAGAAATTCAATATGAC
>NZ_JACSOF010000254.1:0-4584 GCF_014349205.1 Photobacterium sp. BZF1 | reverse complement strand
AAGAGGCCAAGAACAAGGAAACAGGGAACCCCCGACCCTCTGGTCCTCCATTTACCGAAGAGCAGGAGATGCGCTATCAAACTGCGCTATTCACCGACGTCAGAAATGAAAAAAGCCCCAAACTGCGCGTCCCGGACTTTCGCTGTAGGCTTTGAAGAGTGGTCGGTGAAGAGGCCAAAACAAGGAAACAGGGAACCCCCGACCCTCTGGTCCTCCATTTACCGAAGAGCAGGAGATGCGCTAACATACTGCGCTATTCACCGACGCCAGAAACGAAAAAAGCCCCAAACTGCGCGTCCCGGACTTTCGCTGCAGGCTTTGAAAAGTGGTCGGTGAAGAGGCCAAAACAAGGAAACAGGGAAGCCCCGCCCCTCTGGTCCTCCATTTACCGAAGAGCAGGAGATGCGCTATCAAACTGCGCTATTCACCGACGCCAGAAATGAAAAAAGCCCCAGTCATTCGACTGAGGCTTTGAAGAGTGGTCGGTGAAGAGGGATTCGAACCCCCGACCCTCTGGTCCCAAACCAGATGCGCTACCAAACTGCGCTATTCACCGACAGTAAATAATGACATTTTGAGTTGCCACTATTTGAAATAGTGGTCGGTGAAGAGGGATTCGAACCCCCGACCCTCTGGTCCCAAACCAGATGCGCTACCAAACTGCGCTATTCACCGACTTTGTCAGCAGCATGCCATACAGGCTTACCACTTGAATAAGTGGTCGGTGAAGAGGGATTCGAACCCCCGACCCTCTGGTCCCAAACCAGATGCGCTACCAAACTGCGCTATTCACCGACAGTAAATAATGGCGTTTTAAGCTGCCACTATTTAAGAATAGTGGTCGGTGAAGAGGGATTCGAACCCCCGACCCTCTGGTCCCAAACCAGATGCGCTACCAAACTGCGCTATTCACCGACGAAGTAAGTAAAAAGCCTTTGAAACTCTTTACTTGAATCAGCATCACTGCTGAGGTGGCTTATAATACTCAGCCAAAGAATTTACGCAAGCAGAAATACTCATTTTTAAAAAAAACCATACTCAATTGCTCACAGAACTACCAATCAAGGCGAAAAAGTGATCGCAACCGCACTAGTTAACACAAAGTTAATACAACCCGTAAACCATTGATCCAGATCATCACAACATTTTTGCTGCATTGTTTATCTTATGACCACTATCCCGCGACCTAAAGGAATACTTATGGATTTTTGGTTAGATCTACTTTTTGGTAATGCCGTAGGCCTGTCGTCAATGATTGTTATCTTTGCCGCACTGGGATTAATGTTATTTTTTGGCGGTTACTTTGTTTACAAGGCACTGTCAGCACCCTCTCCTCACTAGAGCCATTTCGCAATGTCATCTGCTTGCGCCAGGGTCCAAATTGTCGGTTGAGGCCCTGGATTTATTTCTTTCCCACTCAAATATTAACTCCCTCCCTCATCGTTATCCTTGTTCAGCCGCCTCCGGCCGCAAAACTCTCCTGCAATTTCCGTTCAAACATGCAACTTGCAGGGACTTGGGTATATAATCGGACATATATGCCTTCAACCCTGAAACACCATGTCTGAGAACGATGAATTAGATCTCTTCCGAGAGATGATGGCTGATGTCGCTCCTATCAAACAGGACAAAGTCGAAGTCGCCCACAAACACCAAGTTACCGAAGCCCAACTCGCAAGACGCCTAGCAGCGCAGACCTTGTCTGACGGCGATCCTGAATACCTGTCTTTAGATTACGCCAAGATGGTCAAGCCCGACGACATGCTGGGGTTCAAGCGTGATGGTGTTCAGGAAGGTGTATTCCGTAAACTCCGCTTGGGTAAATACGACATCAATGCCCGACTGGATCTGCACCGAAAAACCCTGAAAGACGCCCGTGACGAGGTCGTTAACTTCCTTCGCCAGTGCCAGCGGATGGATATCCGTACTGTGATTATCGTCCATGGTAAGGGGGAGAAATCCAACCCTCCTGCAATGATGAAAAGCTACGTGGCTACCTGGTTGGAACAAATTACCGATGTGATGTGCTACCACTCAGCACTGCGCCAACACGGCGGTAACGGTGCACTCTACGTCATGCTGAAAAAGAGCCCAGAGCGTAAGCTAGAAAACCGCGAACGCCATAGCAAGCGACAGGGCTAGCCCTGCTTATTGCTATCTGAATACACAAAAAAGGAGCCTGTGGCTCCTTTTTTAGTCCCTTCATGCCCCTCATTAGGCCTGGATAACCACCCGCATTGCTAGCAGGATGAGCACCACACCAGAGAGCCTATCAATCAGTTGTGCCTTAGTCCGAAGTTTTTCCAATACTTTAGGGTTCGACAACACAAAAGCAATCAAGGTGTACCATAGGCCATCCACCAGCAGAGGCGTCGCCACAATAATCGCTCGGCTGCTAAATTCAGTCCCGACAGCGACAAACTGGCTGAACAATGCAAGGAAGAATAGTGCCAACTTGGGGTTGAGTAGTGAAATCATTGCACCGTCACGGGCTGCTTCTACCAAACTGGTCGATTTGCCTGCCGCCAATTTTGCCGCTACACCACCTTTCGAACGTAGGGCATTGACACCAAGGTACGCAAGGTAGGCCGCACCCGCATAGGTAATGACATTAAACAGGGTGGGTGACTGCTTGAGTACCACCGCAAGGCCCAGCAACGTCACCAAAGCATAGACACCAACACCAGCGGCATGTGCCCAAGACGTAACGACGCCATGCAGGCGACCTCCCGCCAAACTGTGTTTGGCAACTACGGCCAAACTAGGGCCCGGCGACATTGCCCCGAGCATACATATCATAAGTAACGAAAGCCAAATACTGAATGTCATTGTTAGTTCCTATCCGCTAGAGCTAATTGTTCTGATAGACAGACTTTAGCAAGTGAAGGTTATGCGAGGAAATCAAAAGAAATCATCTTTGCCATGATTTGAAATCATAACCAAGCCAGTGCCCACTAAATCGAATACATGGAGCCCCTCATCACCGTAAGCACCTGCTCCCGGAACCAACGGTGGGCAGGGTCATTTTCATAACGGGGATGCCAAACCAGCCAATAGCTATGCTCTGGCTTGGGGATCGGCAACGGTTTGAAAGTAATATCAAACCAAGCTTGCATGTTGCGGGCGATATGCTCGGGCAGCACCATCAACATGTCGGTGCGAACCAAGGTTTGAAAAGCAGCACTGAAGAACGGAACAGAGAACTGTACATTACGGTTTAATCCCTGCGCTTTGAGTTCCCGCTCGACAAAACTGTCTTTATCGCCCCCTGCTGACACCCGCATATGGGGATATGCGGCAAGCTGCTGTAATGACAAAGAAGGTTGATTGGCTAGAGGATGCTGGCCGCGCATCGCGCACACCGGATAATCGGAACCAATATGGGCACCACACAAGCCTTCGGGGATTTGCGGCAGCATGGTGGAAACCAACTGGATATCAAGGTCTGCCAAATGGGATAAGTACTCCGGCGACCACAAACGGTAACTGATGTTGGCCCCCGGAGCCTGCTGCTGCACCTGCTCAACAATATCGGGCAATATGTACTGGGCGACATAGTCGGAGGAAGCCAAAATCATCGGTCCGGCCCAATGCTGCGGGGAGAAATCTGGCTCATCCAGCAGCCCCTGGCAACTAGCGAGGATCTTATCGACCTTGCCCTTTAGCTGCTGCGCCTTGGGCGTCGGCAACAAGCGGTTGCCCTCCCTAATTAACAAAGGATCACCGAATAGCTCGCGCAGCTGGGTCAGCTGGCGGCTAACCGCTGACTGGGTCACACATAAGCGCTCAGCGGTGCGGCTAACATGCGACTCTTCCAGCAACACCTGCAGGGTACGTAGCAAATTCAAATTGATGTTTTGCATGGCTCCCCTTAGCTGAAAGCGGGTTTATTGAAAGCTAGGCTATTGAAAATCAGATCTTTGCCAGTGGCGCAAACTGCCCGCCGGTTAACGATAGAAGATCGCCTGGGGCTAACTCAATTTCCAACCCTCGTCGGCCAGCACTGACACAGATGGTCTCATACTGCTCGGCAGAGGCATCAAGGAAGGTCGGCAGGCGTTTTTTCTGCCCCAAAGGGCTGATGCCACCGACAATATAGCCCGTCGTTTTCTCTGCAATTTGTGGGTCAGCCATATCAGCCTTCTTGGCACCCGCCGCCTTCGCTGCCGCTTTGAGATCGAGCAAGCCGGCAACAGGCACAATCGCCACCGCCAGCTTTTTAGGGTCACCATTGAGCGCAAACAACAGCGTTTTGAACACCTGATTCGGATCTTGCCCCAGTACCTCTGCCGCCTCCAGGCCAAAGTTGGTATTGGCCGGATCATGCTTGTACTGATGGATGGTATGGGCGATTTTCTTTTTCTTGGCAAGATTAATAGCAGGTGTCATGGCCGCTCCGGTTTCGTTTCCAATTAACGACAGCCACTATAGCCCAACCCAGTTGACGCCAAAAGAAAAAAGACGCTTTGACTAATAGAGGCCCATAAATGTATGGTCCGCCCCGTTATTGCAACTACAATTTCTAATGACGGGGTTGGTTTGCGCTAATGTATTCGGAGTCACTTTTGGGTGCTCCCGCATCCC